>QHXG01000416.1 GCA_003222845.1 Acidobacteriota bacterium
TGTAAGCGCCTGAGCCGTCGCTTGTCGCGGTCGTGCCTGAAACCGTGCCATTCTGAATCAGCTTAATCGTTCTTCCGGTTGTGATTGGGTTTCCGTTTAAGTCGAAGAGCGTGCCGCTGATCGTGTGGCCCGCCGTCGTCGTCGCGGTCGCTGAGTTGTTGCTGGCTATCGAATCGGTCGTGGTCGTACTCACATTGGCGGTGTTTGAGATTGTGGTTCCATCCGTGACCGAAGTATTCACCCTGACCACCAGCGGAAACGTCGCCGTACTACCAGCCGCTAAAGAAGGCGCGGTGCAGGTTATCGAACCGTTTGCGCCCACGCTAGGTGTGATGCAGGTCCACCCGGCCGGCGGCCCTCCGAGCGATCTGAACGTCACTTGAGATGGTAGGCTGTCAGTGACCGAGAGGTTCGCCGCCGCCGCCGGTCCGTTGTTAGTCACCACGATCGTATAACTCAGATCCTTTCCAATTCCGACCGGATCGGGTGAATCTGACTTGGTGATGGCGAGATCGGCCGAACCGGCCGCAACCACGTTTGTGTTCGTGGTTGAAGAGTTGTTGGCGCTGTTTGAGTCGGGAGTATCGCTGCTGACGGTCGCAGTATTACTGATGGTACTGCCCGGCGCGGTGCCGGAGTTAACCTTCACCACGAGCGAGAAATTCTGCAACTGGACAGTGAGGTTGCCGTTTGTGCAGTGGACCGATCCCGTGCCATTAACGGCCGGCGTAATGCAAGTCCAACCTGCCGGCACTGACATCGATTGAAACGTAGTGTTTGGCGGAATCGAATCGTCCATCACGGCATTGGTCGCGCTGGCCGGTCCGTTATTGGTTACCCCTATGGTGTACGTGATGTTATTTCCCGGAACGACCACGACCGGTGAGGCTGACTTGATAACGGAGAGGTCGGTTGCGCTAGAGTCATTGGTTATCTCCAAGAACGAGCTACCGTTAATGCTGGCGGCACCATCTCCCGCAGTAACAGTCGTCGGATAAGTTGTCGGCGCGCTCGCTGTTAGTGACGACGTATTGAAGGTATCCGAGAATACCTGTATTACAAGTGCTGAGGTCGCGGAGCTAAAGAGGCATGCAGCAAACGCTGCGCAAACCAGGAATAGCACGCTGAGCGCATACGCCCGAAATGGTTTGAAGGTCGCGGATAAAAGATTCGCTCCAGCGCGGATGAACGATGATGGCGGAAGAATCAACCACCTAACGCCAAGCAGTCGACCTCTGACTCCTGACCTCTCACCGTTGAGCTCTGAGTTCTGCTCAGACTTCTCCCTATATATAAATGAGGGCGACCGTGGCAGGCGGGGCAGCATACGTCAGTAGGCAGTAGGCAGTAGGCAGACAAACACTCGCGCTGCTGTTTAGTCGACGAATCGCACTAGGACAAAATCAAGCCTTGCCATTCACCCCAAGGAGGCGGTGTAATGACCGATAAAGGCCGGGGGTTAACTTAGCAGTGCAGATTAATGCCGCGAACAAAGCAAAGTCAATCGTAGTAATGGGCGAAGAGCTTAGGGCTAAGCGCAAAGCGCGAGGAGCATCCGCAGATTCCGCCGATTACGCAGACAGAAAGGTAAGCCACAAGAAGCACAAAGGGAGTCACTTTTCTCTCGAGCCTTTTGTGCCTTTTTGTGGCCTTATGCTTTCATTGACTCATGCCTGAACTGATCATCCACGGTCATTTCTATCAACCACCGCGCGAGAATCCCTGGACCGGGATTGTTGATACTGAACCCAGTGCCGCGCCTTTCCATGATTGGAATGAGCGGATTCATTCGGAGTGCTACCGGCCAAACGCTTTCGTGCGCGTCGTGGGTCCTGCGACCGTTGAAGAGCGAATCGTCAATAATTACGCGAACCTCAGTTTCAATTTCGGACCGACGCTTTTGAGTTGGCTTGAAAGTAATCACCCGGACACATACGCGCGCATCGTTGAGGCGGATCGCGAAAGTGCCTTGAAACGCAGTGGACATGGCAACGCTATTGCTCAGGCCTATGGACATGCGATCCTGCCCTTGTGCAATGCGCGCGACCTGCGGACGCAGATTCGTTGGGGCATGGCTGATTTTCGCCATCGCTTCGGACGTCAGCCGGAAGCAATGTGGCTTCCTGAAACTGCCTGCAACGATGCAGTGATGAAAGTCCTGATCGACGAAGGTTTGTGCTTCGTCATTCTGGCGCCGCATCAGGCGTCGCGTGTACGCCCGAGTGTCAGTACCGCGAGCGGACCGGGGTCCCCAAGCGGGCAGCCCGCTTGGGGTGGTGGATGCGACCGGCTGACCATTGATGATCAAACCATCGACACCAGCGTCCCCTATCGTTTTGTACATCCCGACGGCTCGGATCGATCTATTGCAGTCTTTTTCTACGACGGCCCCACATCGCGAGCCATCGCATTCGAAAATCTCTTGAGGTTCAGTCATGAACTGGTCGATAGGTTAGCTCGATCAGCCAACAATCGAGAGATGGTAAACGTCGCTACGGACGGTGAAACATATGGGCATCATTTCAGATTTGGTGATCTCTGCCTCGCTCATGCACTAGAACTGGATGCTCCCGCGCAAGGCTTTAAGATCACGAACTACGGAGAGTATCTCGAAAAACATCCGCCCGCGATCGAAGTTGAAATCAATTGCGGGCCCAACGGTGAAGGGACATCGTGGAGTTGTCCGCACGGCGTGGGTCGCTGGCTTCGCGATTGCGGTTGCCAGACAGGAGGCGAGCCGGGTTGGAATCAGGAGTGGCGCCCCCCGCTGCGACAGGCGTTCGATTATTTGCGCGACGAAAACATCCGTCACTTTGAAGCAACGACGCTCTTTAACGATCCCTGGCAGGCGCGCGACGACAGCATCGAGCTGATTCTCAATCAACATTATTCGCGCGAACAATTCCTTTACGATCACGCGGGTTGCTGGTTGTCGGCGGACGAGCGATGGCGCGCGCTCACTTACCTCGAACTACAGCGCATGCTACTTCTGATGTACACGAGCTGCGGTTGGTTCTTCAACGACATCTCCGGGATCGAAACGGTTCAAATTTTGAAGTACGCTGGCCGCGCGATTGATTTGATGGAACAGTTGGGATTGCCATCGGCGCGGGATCAGTTTCTGGAGATTCTCGCCGAGGCAAAAAGCAATCGTTCGGAGATGGAAACAGGCGCAGACATTTATCGGCGATTTGTCGAGCCGACGGTTGGCGCGATTGCCAGCAGCTAATTTTACCAGTCGTCCGAGTTCGACCAATTTCGCCAACTCCCACAGGACGATATCTAGTGAGATCCTCGTTCGCGACCAGGGTGCGTTCTCGTTCGGTGAGGTCGCCCGCCAGGGAGGCCACCAGAATGTGAGTATCAAGATTCAGCATTCCACTTGATTCCGGTTGAGAGCAGATCACCTTTTACCTTGATCATTCCCTTCATGGAACCGATCAACTTTGAGTTGTCAGCCGGATCGACTGGAATTACTTTGGCGATCGGCTTGCCCCTTTTCTCGACTACGATGCCCTCAGCTCCAAGCTCGTCGAGAATCTTGAGGCACTTTGCCTTGAACTCACTGGCGCTGATTGTTTTCTTTCTTGTCTTCATGTTCCTCAACCTAACAGATGACCAGTCAAGCGACCAGTTAGTACCATCGCCCTAGATTCATTGAGTGACTTAAGGCTACCATAAGCGCTGCTAACTAATGACTTCGAAAACGTCAAACCGCAAACGTGTAGTTGCCAGGAAGGCCGCAACCACCGCGCATTCTGCTAATGGCGTTCTCGGCGAGCTCGATCTTCACCTCTTCGGCGAAGGCAAGCACGATCGCATCTATGAAAAGCTGGGCGCGCATGTGTTGACTCACGAAGGCCGGCGCGGGGTCGCGTTTGCTGTGTGGGCGCCGAGTGCCAATCAAGTCAGCGTCGTCGGCAACTTCAACGGTTGGAACGGCGCGAACCATCCGATGCGGCAACTGGGTAATTCGGGCGTCTGGGAGCTCTTCATTCCGGGCCTGAAGTCAGGCGAGCTTTACAAATATGAAATCAAGCACGGCCGCCGCAAATTCCTCAAAGCCGATCCTTACGCCTTCATGATGGAAGTGCCGCCCGATACTTCGTCGATTGTGTTCAAGTCAAGATACAAGTTTCGCGATCGAGCATGGATTACGAAACGAAAGAAACGACAGGCCTGGCGCGAGCCGCTGGCGATCTACGAAGTGCATCTCGGTTCGTGGCGGCGAATTCCTGAAGAGAACAATCGATCGCTCGGTTATCGCGAGATTGCCCCGTTGCTGGCCGATTACGTGATCGCAAACGGATTCACTCATGTCGAGTTTATGCCGCTCAAGGAACATCCATACGGCCCGTCGTGGGGCTATCAAGTCAGCGCTTACTACGCGCCCTCGGCCCGCTACGGCACGCCTGATGATCTTCGTTTCCTGATCGATCATCTGCATCAGCGAGGGCTAGGCGTGATCATGGATTGGGTGCCGGCGCATTTTCCGAAAGACGCGTTCGCGCTCGGCCGATTCGACGGCACGGCGCTGTACGAGCACCTCGATCCGCGCAAAGGTGAACATCCTGATTGGGGGACTTACATTTTCAATTACGGGCGCAACGAGGTCCGCAATTTTCTGATCGGCAATGCGCTCTTCTGGCTGCGCGAGTTTCATCTCGATGGACTGCGAGTGGATGCAGTCGCCTCGATGCTCTATCTCGACTACAGCCGCAAAGAAGGCGAGTGGGTGCCAAACGAATTTGGCGGGCGCGAGAACCTGGAAGCGATCGCGTTCTTGAAAGAATTGAACGAAGGATCGCCGAAGAATCAACTGCGTGGCCGCAGGTCAGTCATCCGGTTTACGCGGGTGGACTCGGTTTCGATTTCAAATGGAACATGGGCTGGATGCACGACACGCTTAAATACTTTCAAACCGATCCGCTCTTTCGCGCCGGCAATCACCACGCGCTGACTTTCGGTTTGCTGTACGCCTGGAGCGAAAACTTCATTCTTTCTTTTTCTCACGATGAAGTTGTGCACATGA
>QHXG01000417.1 GCA_003222845.1 Acidobacteriota bacterium
ACAAACAGGCCTACACGTTAGACTTTGTGCAGCGTGCGCGATTCTCGATCGCATTTCCAACTACGATGACGCCGACGCAGTTTGTGAATCAGTTATTCACAAATGCAGGAGTCACGCCATCAAACGCCGATCGCAATGCCGCCATCGCTGAGTTTGGGCCAGCGACTAACACCAGCGACGTGATGGCGCGCTCGCGCGCGTTACGCGACGTGGCCGAAAACTCGATCCTGAATCAGCAGGAGTTCAACCGTGCCTTTGTTCTGATGCAATACTTCGGTTACCTGCGTCGCAATGCCAACGACGCGCCCGACTCGGATTATTCAGGTTACGAGTTTTGGCTGACGAAACTCAACGCTTTCAACGGCAACTATATCAATGCCGAAATGGTGAAAGCGTTCATTTCCTCGACCGAGTATAGACAACGGTTTGGGCCATGAGACGCAAGCCTTACTGGCGGGATCGGAAGATCATACGTGAGTTCGGTCCGCTGATGCTGAAATGGCATCGAGCTCTTCGTCACTGATTGACACCGCTGGCTAGAAAGCCACCATCAACGACGATCACTTCACCCGTCACGAAGCTTGCGGCTTCGGACGCGAGAAAAACCGCGGCGCCACCCAGCTCTTCTACCTTCCCGAATCGTTTCATCGGGGTGCGCAAAAGGAATTCCTTGCCGCGCTCAGTTTCGTTAAGCAGCTTTTGATTCAGCGCCGTGCGAAATACGCCGGGAGCGATCGCATTTACGTTCACGCCGTGAGGCGCCCATTCGATGGCCAACGATTTTGTCAGCATGGCGACGGCTGCCTTGCTCGCCGAGTAAGCCGCGACCTCATAAAGCGCCACGAATGAAGACAGTGAGGCGATATTAACAATGCGTCCGTACTTGCGCTCCAGCATGTGCCGGCCAAACACCTGGCACGCGCGCAAAGTCCCGGTGACGTTGGTATTAAGGATGTCGTTCCATTCGTCCTCGCCAACTTCGATCGCGGGTGTGCGCTTAGTCTTGCCCGCAGAGTTGATCAGAATGTCGACCTTGCCGAATGCCTCGATGCATTTCTGTAGAAGGTTATCCAAAGATGCTCGATCGCCGACGTCCGAGGCTACTTCCAATGAGCGACGATCCAACTGCTGAATCTCTCGCGCGGCTTGCGCCACTTGTTCCGCTCGTCGCGAAGTCGGAACGACGTCGGCGCCGGCTTCGGCCAGCGCCAGGGCAATCGCGTGTCCGATGCCTGAAGTGCCGCCGATGACGACTGCTGTCTTGCCGGTCAGATCAAAACCTTGATAAGCCATTGTTAGTGTCTAGTCTCCCTGCGAAAACTGATTTGATGGTAGATCGTAAATCCGCTCTTCGATCATCGCTACCGATCGTCCAGTCTCGCCATTTACCGTGGGCTCACGATCGTCAAAGACTGCGGCGACGAAATCCTGAATCAAAGGCGCGTGCCAATTTGCGGCGGGCGGATGCGATTCAATTCGCTCATCCTGCGTGCTGACGACGCGCAACGTTCCTTCATTCAGGACTGGCACATGAATCGAGCCCTGCGAGCCAAAGATGCGGAGCGTGTCCTGTGGCTCGTGGGCCGCATGCGTCACCGTGAGTACTCCGCAAGGACCGCGCTCAAACTGAAACAGAGCCGTCGCGGTGTCTTCAACTTCTCGCGCGAAGAGCACGTTGGCGGTCATCGCTTTCACCTCAGAGATCGGTCCGAAGATATTCGTCAGCACTTCGATACGGTGACAGCCGAAATCAAACATAGGCCCGCCGCCGGCTCGCCGTCTGTCGAGCAACCAGGCACGCGAATGATCGGAAGCGGGATTGAACCACTCGAAGGCATTGATTTGCGCCATCACCGGCGTTCCGATCTCACCTGATTCAATCACTTCCTTGATGCGTCCTACGACCGGGTAGAAGTGACGATAGTAAGCCACGCCAAGCTTCACATTGTTGGCGCGGCAAGCGGCAAGCATCTGATCGCATTCACCGACAGTGAGCGCCAGGGGCTTTTCACACAACACATGTTTGCCTGCTTCCGCTGCCGCGATAGTTGGCGCGGCATGCAAATCGACTGGCGTGGCGACGTAAACAGCATCAATCTCATCGTCCTGTAATAATTCCCGCCAGTTCGAGTACCACTTTTTGGCGCCGAATTCTCTGGCAAATGATTCTGCAAGTTCGCCGCGCCCGCGGCTTACGGCCACGAGATCGCACTCCATCAGATCGCGCAGCGCCGGCGCGACGCGTTTGCGTGCGATGTCGCCACAGCCGATCAATCCCCACGCGAGCTTCATGTGCTTGTCAGAACCGCCTGCCGTAGCGGGCGGTTGATCTCAAAGATTGATCGCCTCTTTAACCTAAGATCAACCGCCCGCTACCGCAGGCGGTTCTGACTTCGCCGTCGAAAACTTGTAGGTCGTGGTGGTGTGATAGCGCGCGCCCTTTCTCAGAACCGTGGTTGGAAAGTTCGGCTTGTTCGGTGAATCGGGATAGTGCTGCGTCTCAAGGCAAAACCCGTAGCGTTGTTGGTAGATTTTGCCGTCTTTCCCGATGAGCGTGCCGTCGAGAAAGTTTCCGGTATAGAGTTGCATCCCGGGTTCAGTGGTCCAAACTTCCATCACTCGTCCAGTCGTTGGTTCATAAACTCTCGCTGCCTGGCGCAACGTACCCATTCTCCCATTCAGCACGAAATTGTGATCGTAGCCTTTACCTAACTTAAGTTGATCGTAATCCTGATTGATGCGCGCGCCGATGGCTGTTGGGCGCGTAAAGTCGAATGGCGTGCCGCGTACCCTCCGTAATTCTCCCGTCGGAATCGATCCCGCATCCGTCGGCGTGAATCTAGCGGCGTTGATGAATAGCCGATGATTGAGAATGTCGCCGTTGCCTTGTCCCGCAAGATTGAAATAGGAGTGCTGAGTGAGATTAATGACGGTGTCCTTATCGGTGGTCGCGGAATAATCAACCTTCAACTCGTTTGCGTTCGTCAGCGTGTAGATGACTTTGACCGAAAGGTTTCCCGGATAGCCTTCTTCGCCATCTTTGCTCAGATAAGTCAATTCCATCGCCGCGCCATTCGGGACTTTCAATACTCGCGCCTGCCACACAACTTTGTCGAAGCCTTTGAGGCCGCCGTGGAGGTGATTCTCGCCGTTGTTGACCGCCAGCTTGTATTCGACGCCGTTGAGTGTGAAGCGGCCTTTGGCGATGCGATTGCCATAGCGACCGATAATCGCGCCAAGGTACGTACGACCCTTCAAGTAGTCATCGAGGTTGTCGAAGCCGAGCACGACGTCGTCAAGCTTGCCGTTGCGATCCGGAACCTTGAGTGAGGTTACGATGCCGCCGTAGTTGATTATCCTGGCTTCGACGCCGTGACTATTAGTCAACGTGTAAATGTCAACGCCTTTTCCGTCCAAGGTGTCTCCAAACCTTTCCTTCGTCACTCTCGCTTGACCTTTCGCCTCGAAGCTAAGCCCAAAGGTCACGAGAGTTAGCAAGAGCAAAATCAAGAATCTGCAACGCGTTTTCATAATCTTTCCCTTTCAGCTTTGCGTCAATCTTAACTGCCCGAAAACACTGGCGCCCGGCGAAGAGCCTGAGATGATGGTCGGTTGATAGCCAGTCTTTTGGCGATACAAGTTAGCGATTTTCCGGACTACATTGCCGGCGCCACGACGACCGAGAACGGCGACAGTTCCGCCGCTTCCTCCACCAGTAATCTTTGCGCCATAGAGTTGATCGCTGGCCGATTCTCGCACCAGCGCCACGAGCGCGTCGGTTCCGTCTGAGCCCAATCCACAGCGAGAGTAGCTGTCGTGCGATTGAAACATCAATTCACCTAAGCTGCGCGCTTGGCTAACGCCACGCCAATCCTTCAGAATTTCCGCGAATGATCTGACGCGAGCGTGTTCATAAATCGGATGACGCGTCGCCGCCGCGACTGGATAAATGACTTTCCCATCCACCGAGGTGGCCGTGTCGGTGATGCCGTCATACTGTTTCAAAAAGTCCGCTCCCGTAAACAACTCAGGAACATACGTCGCAAAGCAGCGCTCGAACTCGTCCGGTGTAGCATTGGCAAGATAACCTTTCCATTTCGGATCATCAATGTGAACCTGGCCGCCGCGCTCACCTTGACTGACGCTTAATCCGGCGACATCGGCAATGATGCGATATCCCATGAACGCAGCCGTGCGCACCGTTCGATAATCCGAGCCACCCACAGAATGACGAATACCGGAATCGATGCCCCAAATCTCCAATTCTTCCGGCAACGGAATCGTGCCCTTCAATTCTGCAGGCTGACACAAAAGTTCCAGCAGACGATTCGCACGGGCACAGGCTGCGGTCATTTGATCCATAACTCCGCAGGGCGCGCCCACAATGTAGTTCTCAACTTTCTGGCAGAGTAGGGCCAACTCCGTCGCTGAGATTTCTAGTTCATAAGCCGCCGCCAACGCCTGCATCGACGCGACTTCGAGCGCCGCGGAAGAGCTGACGCCTTTGCCTTCGGGCACCGTGGACTTAATGAGGATGTGCGCACCTT
>QHXG01000418.1 GCA_003222845.1 Acidobacteriota bacterium
CGCCAGATCCGGCCGGCCGACATCGCCGATGAAGAGTGTGTCGCCGGTCAAAACCTTCTGCGGTTGATCGGAGACTTCAGTGTCGATAACGAGGACGCAGACGCTCTCCGGCGTGTGACCCGGGGTTTCCATGAAGCGCAATTTCACTCGTCCAACCGTTAGCTCGTCGCCTTCCCTGACCGCGTGGTGCGGAATCGTGGCCTCGGCTCTCTTGCCGAAAACGATTTCGGCGCCGGTGCGCGCGGCAAGTTCGCGATGGCCGCTGATGAAATCCGCGTGTAGATGAGTTTCAATGATGTATTTAATCCCAAGATTCTGCGTCCCGGCTTCCTGGATATATTGATCGACGTCGCGCTGTGGATCGACTACTACGGCTTCACCTTCCGAACCGATCAGATAGGACGCGTGCGCGAGACAAGCTAGATAGAATTGCTTGAAGTACATTTCCAAATTCGGCATTCGCGAAAGATGCGGATGATTCTGGGAGGGATTCTCTCGCAAAAACTGCGAGGCGGCAAGATCTTTCGGGAGTAGAGAATTGTCAGAACAGATAATCCATGTTTATTCGGCGTCTGTATTCTTGCCACCCTGAATGGTTTGCTGAGCGATAGCCAGATAAGCCTGCATTCGAACGTCGACGAGACGAATACGATCCGCCGCTGCTTTTGCTCGCTCGAAATTGACCAACGCCAAATTGCCGAGAGCCATGCCAAGCTGGTTTGCCGCCTCTCCTACCGCGTTGCCGTTCTGCATTATCACCTCGCCATCTTGATAGTACTTTTGGCCAAATCCATTCATGGTCGCCGCCGCCGCGCTTAGCTCGTTAAATTGATCTATCAGCGGCTCGACAATTTCGAAAGCGCGGGTCGAGTCAAATCGTGAAAAGGCTCGGGCAATCTCGAACAGCGCGTGCATCTGCTGTTGATCTTCCGCTTGCGCCGATGGGCCGATCATGCTGCGCGCTTGTTCCAGAAAAGCTACCGCGGCCGATCTCTTGAGCCCTGGGCCAATCTGATTTACGATTTGCGCAAGGATCGCAGCGCGTTCGTTGGCTGGGCGAAAGCCGCTCAGGATGCGCAATGCTTCGTCGACTTTTCCCCTGGCCATCGCGCCGAAAATTGCCTGCTGGTCCAGATTATTCAGCGCCTGCTGACGCTGTATGGGATTCGTAATGTGATCTGTTAAGACTTGCCGGGCCCGCGCCAGATCGCCCGCTGCCGCGGCCTTGTTGGCAATCTGTTGATAGAGTTGATCCCTCATTTCTCGCGGCGCCTGCTTTACGGATTCAACATCGACCGTGCCATCGTTAATTGCGGTCTGATATTTCTGCCATTGCTCGGCCTGAGGGCCACCCATGTTATTTAGTTCCGTCCACTTCTTTTCGACAGCCGCGACGCGTTCGGGAGCATAGCTTTGCAAATCAGTTTTCATCTGCTTGAGCGTATTCACCAGATTTTGTGCGGCATTCCTTTCAGGAGAATAAATATTCGGGCCCGGCGGAGCATAAGAAAGTGCCTCCGTGAGAACTTTTTGAAACAGATCTCGATAGTCGTCCTCAGAAATCAGGTCTGAATTCGCTGTCCCATCGCCCGCAGCCATCTGTGGTCTTCTCATCGTGCGGGCCAAATAAAGAAGGCTGCTGGCCAGGTACGCTGCCTCGGGAGTCCTGAGCAAAGACTCGTTTGTTAGTTTCGCAGCAATGTCATGAGCCAGCTTCGCCGCCAACTCGGGATCCTTCGAACGCAACCTGTGGATCGTATCAACCACACTCGCCGAATAACCATTTTTGAGCGTGTCCTCAGCGATTTGAAATGCGCGCTTAGGATCCGCGGCCGTTATCTGACTCGCCAGCGATAATTCGAGTTGGAGTTCCTCATTTACATGAGCGCTCCCTTGCGAGCGGTCAGGATTCGAAAGCGTGCGAGTTGCCCGCAGGAAGCTCAACGCCAGGTCAGGATCGTGCGGTCCAAGCGCCTCGACCACCTGGCGCCTGAGTTGGTTTGCGGTTTGAAAACTCTCGTAATAAGACTGATCACTCTCATCGACGTTCGCGATGAATTCCTTGACGCTCTCGATTGCCTGCTCCATCAGTTTCGACGCGCGTTTTTCATCAGAGGTCCAAAGCAGTTGCGCGGCTTTTATCTGGAACGCGGCGCGGGTTTGCGGCCGGCGTAATTGTGGCAAGCCTTGAGTTGCTTCGGTGAGCAGGGCCAGACCTTTGGCTTTGGTGACCTCCTGATTTTTTATTGACTGCAACTCCTGCTCAGTTGCCTTTCGTATCTCGACTACCTTGATTTCGTAACGCCCCGACGGATTCTCATATCCACTCAATGGCGCCACTTCAATGCGATACACGCCCGCGGTCTCTGCAATCACGGTTACGTTTTCCGGACCCTGGGTTCCGTTAGGCGTGTCAAACTCGCCGAGCCGCCGCCCTCCAGGCGAAAACACACGTACGATTACATCGATCCCGCGCTGATCAACTACGAGCTGCGCGATCTGATCCTCTTCCAGATTGATTGTGTAGCGATGTGATTGGCCCGCGGCCAGAGTGCGTTCGATCGGAGTACCAATTTGAAGTGACGTCGCGACGGCCTGGCTCTGAGCGTCTTGAACACCGAGGAGCAAACTGAAAGATAGGCCGAGAAGCAAGCATCTTGATTGGCGCATATGAAAGGCTCCCTTCTGCAGAAGGAACGGGACTTCAATCCGGATGATGCACTTGACATCCGTGTTTTCAAAAGGAAATGACCATATGACACCGAATAAGTGCCAAAGGTTCCGAGTTGCGGGACTCAGGTTCATCTTAGGAGTCGATACGATCGCAAAGGTTGCCTTCCGAGCTAAGGCCAGACAAAGATCTTCCAGCCGGACACCTCGGACTGATTCCCTCGCCAACTCATAAAAACTCTCGCGCTGGTTTCGATGATCGTGGATCTAGTAAGGCTGACGGTCGCCGCTGCGTGAAGGATTCTGCTACTTTAACTTAATGATTGGCTGGTCGGGGTGCGCCGGGTTCGGAATTAGCCGCTGATTCATGCAATCCACTTGCATGTCGATCACTTCCAAAACCATCTGGCCAATTATCACCTCATTGCCAGTGATCAAAGCCTGCAAATCTACTCTGCGCCCACTCACGTCGATGCCGACGGATTCTGTAACATCAACAGTTATGACGCTGCTATCGCCAAGCTCAGCCGTGCGCTTTCCAACAGTCTGTAAACCAAGTTGCTGAACGACGAAGCTCGGCAACACTGGTGAGACGGAACCAGTATCGACCAACGCATCAGTCTCATAGGTGCGTACCTGTTCCTTCGCCAGCAATCCTCTGCGAACCAATCCTTCATCGATAGCGTTCGTCAGCTTAACTTTAGCTCTTACTTCGCCCATACTGCTTGGTCCTCAAGGATAGGATGCTCCTATTTGGGTTGATTGGGCAACTTATAAAACTCGCGTGCCGGCTTCAAAGGCCGCAGCATCCAGTAGGGCCGGCGCTCGCCGTTCGGCGAATACTCGTCGGCCGGTCGGGTCTGAGCCAGCCACTTCTGATAAACCTCGTGCGACTTCGCCGTGTCGACATGAATGTCAGCATATTTATCTGTTGGTTCCGCTTTGCGCACGCGCACAGCTTGATGCCAACAGTGCATTCCTGAAATCGGATCGGGATGAACGGGAAAGGTCAGGTTCTGATGAACTCCGACGTCGTTCCACCAGATGCGCAAAGTGTCGGCATCGCTCGATTCGTAAGGCCCGGCGCCGCTTTCGCGCTTCAGTCCCCATTGATCGCCTTCGTGATCGAGTCTTACCGTGGCCATCATCTGTTTCTGTCCGTTCTCGTGCGTCTTCCAGCGGCCCATGTGATGACTGCACGCGACGATGCCCGGCTTAATTCCTTCAGTGACCCAGGCGCGCACGACGAAATATCCAATCTCAGTTTCGACGCGCATGAGATCGCCGGTTCGCACGCCGAGCTTTGCTGCGTGGCTTGAGTGCAGCCAGAGCGGATTCGTGTGCGCAATTTCATTCAACCACTTTGCGTTCGCGCTGCGCGTGTGAATTTGAATCGGTAAGCGAAAAGTTGAAATTAGAATCGTTTGATCCGGTTCGAGATTGTCTGGGTGCACATGACTCTTGATGTAGGTTGGGATCGTGTATTCGCTCCAGCCCCAATCGGCGAGCGTCTTTGAAAAAAATTCCAAGCGGCCGCTCGGCGTGGGAAAGCCACGCTTGATTTCACCATCCACCCTGATACCGACAAAGCGCCGCCCTTCTCCGTCGCCGTCCGGGCTGGGAATTGGCACGACATTCGGCGAAGCAGGTTTGGCCGCGCGCGTGAACACGCGGCCAAGGTGACCTTCGCGAATATCTTCGAGTTCTTCAGTGGCGACCGTCTGCTCATGAATTGCGCCAATCTTCTTTGCGATTTCGAACGCGCCGTAACGTCGCATAAATTCAAGTGGCCTTAAATTTTCCGCGGCAGCTTTTTCAGGTAATCCCGGAACCGAATTCTCAAAGATCCATTCGTAGTATTCATCAACGCCGAGACGTGTTCCTGGATTCTTCTTTGACTCGACAAACTGCCGAATGCCCAGGCTTCCGTCCCTATCAATTCGCCACGTCAGTTCCATCCAGAATTCGTTTTCTTCCCAAACCTCGCCGGGATTGACCTCGCGAGTATCGTTCACGTCATCCCCGTCCCGTTGCCGCGCCGCGCGCATTACTGGCTGGCGAAAGCCAAGCCACTGCGCATCGTGCGTTTCGTATGAATGAATATCGTGACGCTCAGGCCCGAGGCACATGGGCAGAATGTAATCCGCAAAGTAAGACGTTTCGTTCCAGACCGGAGTCAAGGCAACATGACAGCCAACC
>QHXG01000399.1 GCA_003222845.1 Acidobacteriota bacterium
TTGACCAGCGTTCCGCCATTCGCCAGAACGCTATAGGCCGTTGCCATCTGCAGCGGCGTCACGCCAACTTCCTGTCCGATTGCGAGCGATCCAATCGACGACGGCTGCCAGCGGCTGAGCGTGCGCAGAATGCCAGGAGATTCCCCCGCCAGATCGATCCCGGTGCGCGACCCAAATCCGAGCCGCTTCATGTACTCGTACATCGATTCGTTGCCGACCAGGAGGCCGAGCTTGATCGCGCCGACGTTACTCGATTTCGCCAGAGCGTCAGCGACGGTAAGCACGCCATACGGATGACCATCGTGAATCAGCCGGCCGGCGACCGTGATTTGTCCCATTTGGCAATCGATCTTGTCGTCTGGTCTGACCAACCCCTTTTCAATTGCCGCCGAGTAAGCCACTATTTTGAACGTCGAACCTGGCTCGTAGATATTTTGCAGCGCTCCGTTCGCGCGCGCTTCGGCGGAATTCGCGGCCGGCTGATTGGGATCGAACGTCGGCGCGTTGGCCAGCGCCAGGATTTCTCCCGTTCGTGGATCCATAACGATCGCAGCGCCTGATTTCGCGTGCGCGCGATCTACGGCGGCGGACAACGCCTGCTCCGTTCTATATTGAATCGTTTGGTCGATCGTAAGCACGACCGTCTGGCCCGGATGCGGCTGCACCTCATAGCTTTCAAACGCGCGCCGGTCGCGATCTCTCTCGAGAAAGACTTTGCCCCCCTCGCCGCGAATCTTTTCGTTATAGTATTGCTCGACGCCGCTTAGCCCGATCTCATCAGTACCTACAAAACCAAGCACGTGGGCCGCGAGTGAGTCGTTCGGGTAGTAGCGCTTCGGTTCTTTGCGTGAGTAAATTCCGTCGAGATTCAACTGATCGAGCTTGCTTGCCGACTGAATATCCAAACGACGAACGATCCAGACAAATTTCTTGTTTGTCTCCTTCGCTTCACTAAGCCGGCCGGCGAGTTCCGCTCGATCTTGACCGGTGACCGCGGTGATTCGTCTGGCAGTGTTGTCGGTATTTAGGATTTCGCGAGGGTCGGCGAAGAAGGATTCCGTGTCGATGCTACGCGCCAGTTCTCGTCCCTGTCGATCCAGCAATTGGCCGCGGCTGGGACTGGTTTCAATGGCGCCGACTTGCTGGCTGCGCGCGCGGGAAGCAAGTTCTTCGTGCTGATTGACCTGAAGCTGAACAAGTCTGGCCCCGATCGCCAACATCCAAACCACCAAGCCAAAGGCGATGAACAGCGCCCGCCGCTGCGGATTGCTGACCCGTGGCGCGTCGATTACCGTAGAACGACGGGGCATCGATTACTCCAAACCCTGCGGTTAAGTACGCGACAGCGTACAAAAACTATTTTGGCGTTTTACGATTAAGTTGAGCCTTTGTTCCCGCCGGCGCCGACACTCGAGTGCTTCCTGATTGCGACTCGGACGATCGCTCCGATGATTGCAGAGCCTTGTTCGTCGAATTGTTCACGAACCCTTTCAGCGGATCGATTTGCGCTGCCTGCAGCGGCTGCATTCCAAGTCTGCGCGCCGCGCGCTCCAGGCGCAACGGACTCGCCGCTGCTTCGCGTTCCAGCAACAAACGATGCTGTTCTTCGGTGAGTTCGACGCGTACAGTCCGCAGCTTTTCGGTTTGATAACCCAATCTCAGCGCCGCAAAATGCTGGCCCCCCGCATAGACGAAGCCGCAAGCGATCACCAGGCCGCACGCCAAAAGCAAACCAAGACGCTTCAGCGCATCACGATCACGTTCACGCAGCACCACCGCGTTGCGCTGCTTTGAGGGAACTCGTCTCACCATGTCAACCTTCCTCTGAAATTGTTTTAGAGCTTCCGACAAGCTCGCAGCTTTGCGCTGCGTGCTCGCGGGTTGACTGCGATTTCTTCGTCGCCGGGCGTGATTGGCCGTCGCGTCAAGATTTCGACTGTTTTGCGCGCGCCGCAGATACAAATCGGCACGCGTGGCGGACACTGACAACGGCCGGAGAGCTTGCCTAGCGTTCGCTTGACGATACGATCCTCAAGCGAGTGAAAACTGATTACTGCAAGACGACCGTCTGGCTCTAAGTGGTCAACCGCATCAGTCACGAAACGATCAAGGTTTTCGAGTTCGCGGTTGACCGCAATGCGCAACGCCTGAAACGTGCGCGTGGCTGGGTGGATCCTCCGTTGCTTGCCTGGACCGGTTGTCCTTTCAACTAGACTGGCGAGTTGGCTGGTGGTGGTTACCGGTTCGCCTTGTTCTCGCTTTCGCACAATCGCGCGAGCAATGCGACGCGAGTGGCGCTCTTCGCCATACTCAAAAATGATTCGCGCAATCTCTACTTCAGAAAGACGACCGAGCATCTCTGCCGCCGTCTCGTCGCCGCTCGAACGATCCATGCGCATGTCGAGCGCCGCGTCATGCCGGAAACTAAATCCGCGCGAGGGCGAATCCAATTGCCACGACGAGACGCCCAAGTCGGCGAGAATACCGCGTGCTTGCTTGATTTTCGCTTTCGCGAGGACCCGCGTAAGTTCACGAAAATCGCCATGCACAGCGTGAAAGCGCGGGCCGTACAGCGCCAATCGCTCTCTCGCCAACTCGAGCGCTTCGTGGTCGCGATCGATTGCGACCACTTGCGCGTCGGAAGATGCTTGCAGAATTGCTTCGCTATGCCCGCCCAGGCCTACCGTGCAATCGACAAACAACCCGCCGCGCTCAGCCGCGAGCAACTCGATCGTCTCTCGAAGTAGCACGGGGCGATGGGGCGCGCCCCTGCCCCCCAAAGGCACCGCCATTACCACCGCCCCGTGATCTCGTTCAAAGAGCTTCCTTTAAATTCCCAAGCGGGCGATTGCCGCTTCGTCTTCCTCGGAATAAGGATCGGACAATAAACGCTGCTGAAACTTATCCAGCTCCCAAACTTCCAAGTAGGTCAAATACCCAAGCACCGCAACGTCGCCAACCACCGCCGCGCTCTTCCTCAGCAGCGGATGAATCAATACGCGGCCCTGCGAATCCATCGACGACTGCTGTCCGTAATAGTTCGTCCTGTCAAGGAACTTACGCCGCGCGGGATCCATCGAAGGCAGCAGCGAGAGCCGCTGTTCGATCGCTTCCCATTCCGGCATCGGATAAATGCGCACACATTCGCCCGTCAAACTGGTAAGATACAGCGCCGAACCGTACTTCTCTTCGACGTAACGACGAAAGAGGGTCGGCACTTTGAGCCGGCCCTTGGAATCGATTCGCGCCGTGTAGTTGCCGCGCAGCATTGAATCCGTTTCGAGCGAAGAAGGGAGAGGCCACCATCGATTTTCTCTCTAGCACATCAATTGGAAACTTTATGGCCACTATGCTCCACTTCGCTCCACCGGCGCATAGTACGCTCGTCTTTCAGGCCTGTCAAGACTTTTGTTGGATTTTTTTGTCTCCAATCGACAGGCACACTACTAGAGCGACTCCGTCGGCTCAATCAGGCGAGTTTTCGATCGATTAGGCTTCGTTCGGTTGCTGGCGAGAGCGAATGAGATTGTCGATGGCTTTGGCAGTTTCTGCGCGCTGCCGCTCCTGAAATTCACTCACCCAGCTCGTGACGGTATTGACCATGTCGCTGGCCGTCTTACGCGCGGTCTTTGGTTTGACCGGCTTTCGCTGAGCACGTTCGGAGCGCTTTACAATTTTTACTACTTTTTTCTCTGACATATTCGGGTTATCTATCGCAGCCTTTCAAGAACCGGCTGCTCTCTCTTTTTCTAAGCCTTGTCTGATTCAGGCCTTCGAGTTATTTCGCAAGTTAGATCAACGAAATCCCTGCTTGAAAGTTCCGTTTCTACCGTGCCTGCTTGGGGGAAAGCTAGTTGACCTGTTTCAGGAAAGCGATGTCTTAGACGCGGCTGGATCGGTTTTGGTTGCAGAAAAGCATAACAGAATGAGCCTGGCTATGACAACCTCCCCTTAGGGTCGGGTTTCTGCCGGCGTGTGCTCGCGAGCTTTCGCCAGCATGTCGGCTTGCCAAAGTTTCTTCTGCGCGCGATACGCAAGGACAGCCAGGGCCACGACCCCGCCGAGAGCAATCCAGGGCAACGAGCCTTTCAAGCCACGCGTCCCGAACCTGACAATCAAAGCGTTGATAATGATTAGACCGATACGCATTTCGGTGGGACCAAATATGGAAAAGCTGACTCTGAATTCTTCGGTCGCCGCCAGCATCAAAAAGGTGTGAAACATGAAAGCGCTGAACACGCACAGCACCAGCAGCATGCTGAAGAGCGCCCGCTGCGGCAGCAGGAAAGAGTAGCCGAGCAGAATTGAGCACAGAAACCCATAGTCGAAAAGATGATCCATGTAGAAGCCCCACTTGCGCAGGCCGGTGTTTCTGAACTTGCCCAGCTTGCCGTCGAAATGATCGGTGAAGTAATGGAGCACAATCATCAAATTCGCCATCCATAACCAACGCAGATCTCGCGCGGCCAAATATCCAAACACCACAATCAGAACCGACCACACCGGAGTCAGCAGCGTCAGGTGATATGTCTCCAGCCAACGCGGCACACGCGGCAGCACAAAACTCGCCAAGCGCCGTTCAAGAGGTACCAGCAAACCTGAATTAGTCTTCCCCGCCCCGGCAAACACTTGCCGGCCGTACACTCGCGCGTGCCAATCCCCTTGTTCAACCTTGC
>QHXG01000166.1 GCA_003222845.1 Acidobacteriota bacterium
CCAAACGAGACACGGTCACAAACTGAAGTTTGTGCTACCTTCATTCGATCTCGATCTTCTTTCCGCCGTGTCCATTGCGTTTGGCAATCGCGTGGAGCCGCGCTCGCTCTTCATAGCCCTTGACAACACGCACCAACAAATCTCGCAAGCGATCGAGACGTTCTGATGTCGAGCGCAGCTCCAGCAAGTCCTGCTTCGTCTCGGGTTCAATCTCCATCGCCGCGGCGACGAGGAATGAAAGCTTCTGCGCCTCCGTGTCGCTGATGTCAGGCAGGTTTCCGCGTTCGTCGTTGATCACGCGAATCGCGTTGGCGACCCGCATAAACAAACCGGCAACCTCTCGCGACTTATTTGCCAGTTCTGACTCGTCTTCTTCGTCATCTTCGAAGTAGCTGGGACGCACGACCAGATAGGAATCGCCGCGCTCGATATAGGCTTCCGCCTGATAACGAATGACTCCCACTGCCAGAATGTTAGAGCGGCCATCAGGCAAGGCCTGTGTTTCGGCGACCTCGGCAACACAGCCTACGTGGCCAGCCGATGGCATGTCTTTCTCAGACGAACTGGAATCAAAGTAAGACAGGGCGAACAGATTATTGCCGGCACGTACGTCGGCGAGCATCTGGCGATAACGGTCTTCAAAAATGTGCAGCGGCATCGGCATGCCGGGGAAGAGCACGACCGGCAGAGGAAACAGCGGCAGCTCGCGAACGCCGCGTACTTTGTCTAGAGCTTCGCTCATCAGTACGGGTAATGCCTAAAGAAATACTGAATAGATTTATGACGGCGCTATTATCGCAGACGACTTACCATAAGTCAGCAACGATTGCCGTCTTTGGTGTGATCGGCATCGTTGATTGAGGTGTGATAGTCTGATCGCGTTGCAGGAGGAGGACCGATGGTAGAGTTAGCTGAACGTGAATGCGTGCCATGTCGTGGCGGAGTGCCGCCCATGAAGGGCGAGGAAATAGAAAAGCTTTTGCCGCAGCTCGAAGGCTGGCAAGTGGTTGACGAACATCATTTGCAAAGGCTCTATCGCTTCAAAGATTTTCGCGAAAGTCTCGAATTCGTTAACCGCGTGGGCAATTTGGCAGAACAACAGGGCCACCATCCTGACATCTGCTTTGGCTGGGGCAAAGTCGACGTGACGATCTGGACGCACAAGATCGACGGGCTCACCGAAAGCGATTTCGTGCTGGCGGCGAAAATCGATAAACTGTAAGTACGGCCGTGTCAGAACCGCCTGCGGTAGCGGGCGGTTGATCCTTGACGGCGAGTCGGCTGTTGATGCTAAAGATCAACCGCCCGCTACCGCAGGCGGTTCTGACCGGATGGCAAGGGCAACCGGCCTGAGTCGCAGCCGCATCGAAACCGCGGTTGGCGAGAGAGCCCAGAACTAATTCCGATAGTAATGATGAAAACACTTTCCTACCAGGCGCTGATTTTGTTTCTGTCGCTCTCGGCCGCAAACTTCGCCCAACAACCGAAGGCACAGAAGCCTGTCCAACCGGCTACCACCGAGCCGGGTCAGGAAAAGCCAGAGGTCATCAACGTACGCCGGGTTCGCTTGCCGATCACGGTGCTCGACAAGAGAGGCCAATTCGTTTCCGGACTTGCTCAGAATGACTTCCAAATTCTCGAAGACAAAGTACCGCAGCAGATCGATTCCTTCACCAGTGAAGAAAACAATAATCTGCCGCTGTATGTAGCAGTGCTGATGGATACCTCGCCATCAACCGCCGGTAAGCTGAAGTTCGAGCAGGAGTCGGCGATGAACTTTATTCAAACGGTCGTGCGTCCGCGAAAGGACCGCGTACTCTTCGCCACCTTCGACGATCGGGTGACTCTACGGCAGGATTTTACCGACAGACTCGAGCTGTTGGATCGCGCTGTTTTCGCCATCAAGAAAACCGGCGAAAAGACAGCGCTCTATGACGCCATCTGGCAATTCTGCGACGAAAAGATGCGCTCGGCGCAAGGCCGGCGGGCGCTGGTGGTAATCACTGACGGCGAAGATACGTATAGCCGCGCGGATATCAACGACGCCATCGATATTGCGCAGCGCACAGAGACAACGCTCTTCGCGATCTCGACAAAGGCTGGACTGTCCAGCGCCGTGCCGGGCGTTGAATCAGGCCAGGTAAAAGACAGAGGCGACAAAGACCTGGACAGACTTTGTGAAGAAACCGGCGGCATGGCTTTCTTCACCGGCGACATGCTGTCACTCGAGCGCTCGTTTTCAAAGATCGCGAAAGAGCTTCGCTCGCAGTATTTGATTACTTATCGGCCTACGAACGATCGTTACGACGGAAGCTATCGGCGCGTCGACGTCAAGCTGAGCAACGGTCACGAGAATCTTAAGTTGAGAACCAAACGGGGATACAAAGCCGTCGCGGACAGCGTGATGCCTAAGTAACCGAAGACAGGATGACACCTTTTGGACGATATTTGTTGTTCTGCGCTTCGCTGATCGTTGCGGCGATCCTGCCGGGCTTTACTTATCACACTGTCGCGCAGAATCCGGCGCAAAACAACAGTCGACCCCGTCGCGCCGAGGATGCACCGCAAAGCGCTCCTACGCCTCCCAAGAAGGAAGATGAGATCACCCTTCCGTCCGACGACGTGTTGAAGGTGGAAACCAATCTCACCAATGTTCTCTTTACTGCTTCCGACAAGCAGAAACGATTCATCAGCACGCTCAGGCGCGAGGATGTACGCGTGCTTGAAGACGGAGTACCGCAACAAATTTTCACTTTTCAACCGAACAGCGATCTGCCTCTGTCACTGGCAATTCTGATCGATTGTAGTGGCTCTGAGGAACGCACCCTGCCGGAAGAAAAGGGAGCCGCGCGAACATTTCTCGAATCTGTCTTGCGTGCCGACAAAGACGAAGCCGCGATAGTTTCCTTCACTGGCGAGGTCACACTCGAACAAGGGCTTACCGGCAATATTGCGCGCTTGCGTAGGGCGATAGATCAGGTTGAGTTTGTACCACCGTCAGGTTATATCGGCGGCGGTGTGGTGGTCGGGGGCACGCCTCCGATCTCCGGCACGCAGCAAACCCTGGCTGGTTCGACGGCGATCTGGGATGCAATCTGGGCGACATCGAACGAGCTGCTCTCAGAATCTGCCGAGCACACGCGTCGAGCGATCATCCTGCTGACTGACGGCGAAGACACCATCAGCCAGGTGCGCATGCAGGATGCAGTCAATCGGGCGGTGAAGGTCGATGCCTTGATTTACGCGATCGGCATTGGCGATCGTTATCAGTTTGGAATTAACGAAGGCGCTTTAAAGAAGATCACCGAAAATACCGGAGGGCGAGCATATTTTCCGCGCAATGAACGTGATCTGCGCGACGCCTTCGCCCAGATTCAGAGAGACCTAAGAGAGCAATACCTGGTCGCGTATTCGCCTTCGAATAAAACTCGCGACGGGTCTTATCGTCGTATCACGATCGAAATCGTCAACCCCGAACTCCGCAAGGAAGGCTTCCGGCTGAATTACCGGCCCGGCTACTTCGCGAAGACTCCAGGATCCACGACCCCCACAAACGCCAAAAAACCTTAGATTTCACGGGTTCTAAAGCAAGTGACAACCGCTTTTTATCTTCATCTTTGATCGAAAGGGCCGGTTGATTCGCGTAAACCCCAGCTGCCCGCGGGCGAACTCGATTTGGTCGCAGCGATAATCGGAAAACCTTTTGATTTTGATCAAGTGACCGGCACGATTGCCCGAGTTTGTGGTGGTGAAGCTTTGAGCATCTGACGGTAAGCGTTTGTTCAGGAGCGCCTCTCGATCCTAACTTGAATCCCTTCCTTGGGCCGCAGCGACATCGCCGGTAGGATCGACACCGGATGATCCCGAACAAGTTCAAGGCGAAACTTCTGCCCCATGGTCGCCAGCACCAGAATAATTTCCATCATCGCGAACGAAGCCCCGATGCAAGCCCTCGGGCCGTGGCCGAAAGGAAAGTACGCGTACTTTGGCAAGCGCCCGATGAATTCATCAGTCCATCGCTCCGGCTTGAATTCCAAAGGCTCGTCGTAGAAGCGCGGATCGCGCTGCGTGGCCCACTGAAACATGAATACCTGCGTTCCTTTGGGTATGCGATAGCCGCCGATCTCGCAATCATCAATCGCCTCGCGACCGAGACCGTAGGCGGGCGGATAGAGCCGCAACGATTCTTTCGCGATTTGTTCGGTATAGCGTAGCCGGGGAAGATCGGTCATTTCGGGTTTGCGATCGCCCAGCACCTCATCCAACTCCGCGTGAAATTTCTCTTCCGCTTCGCGATGTTTGCCGATTAGATACCACGCCCACGCCAACGTTAGCGCGGTCGTTTCGTGGCCCGCAAGAAACAATGTAATCACTTCGTCGCGTAGTTGGCGATCGCTCATCTGACTGCCGTCTTCGTCGTGCGCCGCCAGCAGCATTGAAAGCAAGTCGCCCTCGTCTCTTTCGGTCGCTCTTCGGTCCGCGATGATGCGATAGACGATTTTGTCTATTTTCGCGGCCAAGGCGTGGAAACGGAAATGATAGGGCGTCGGCAGACGATTGTTCAGAATCCATTTCAAAGTTGCCTGCGACGCGAATGGCTTCACCAGTTCTTTGAGAGTTGTACCGACCTCATCCACATCGTTCGACACATCGGCGCTGAACAGACAACGGACGACGATTTCCAGCGTAAGCCGCATCATGTCTCGATGAATGTCGCGCGTTTCGCCTTCTCGCCATGATGAAATCAGTCGCTGGGTATACTCGACCATGGTACTCGCGTACGTCGCGATTCGGTCGCGATGGAAAGCGGGCTGCGACAGACGGCGCTGGCGCTTCCACTCTTCGCCCTGGCTCGTCACCAAACCGTTGCCGACCAATCGTTGAAAGAAATTAGAGCGCAGCGACATTGACTTGATGAAGTTCTTCGAATTCGTGGAGAGCACGTACTCGATGTCGTTGGGATGATAAAGAAAAAGCGCGGGCACGTAGAGAAAACGCATCCACACCACATCGCCATGGTCGCGCGCGCAGCGCTCGATGAAACCGAGCGAGTCGCGATTGAACTCGCGCATGACGCCCATGATCGGCGAGCCCTTCGGGCCGGGGGGACGCGAGGATCTCACGGTTCTTGTAGGACGTTTAATCAGAGTCGCATTCATTTGATTTTCGCTCAGTCGGAGCGACATGTTTATATTCGGCCCCTAGTGGGGCCACCCAATTGGAGTGTCGCTCACGGATTCTTTGGCGTCACCGAAAGCGCAGGCGCCCGGCGTGGTGCGCTCGAATGCCAATGCACAATGCGCCAGCCGCCGTTGCGTTTTTCGAGAATTGCCGTGCCAAGTCCGCCGCCATCAACGTGTCGAGTCTTGCCGTTGTCCATAAAATCAGCGGCAATTGTGTATTTCAGGGTCGCCCATGCTGTATTACCGGCAAGATGAATCTTTATATCGCTGAATTCGTATTTCGTGTTCTTCATCTCGCCCATTTCAGGAACGAGATGATGTTCGCGATAGTCCGCCCAGCCATAATTAGCGTGGCCGCTCTCAAAGATCATTAGCGACTTACCAGCAGAGCGACTAAGGCGAAAGTACCTTTGAAATGTTTTTTTCGTTTCACATGGTTTCCCTCCTGTGAACTGTGCCTACTTTCGTTCCCAAGAAAGCAGCGCCACTCCACTGATCGTTAATAAGGTGCCGGCGATTTTCATCCAACTCATGCTTTCACTTAAGAAGAGCCAGGAAAGGAAAAGCACCAGCAGGACATAGCTGGTAGAAATCCCAGTAGCCATTCCGACCGGAAGCTTCGACAGCGACAGCACAAAACAAATAGAGCCAAGCGCCATTAATAGTCCGATCGGTGCTCCTAACGGCAAAGCTTTGGTTGGAACGGTGAGACTGCCTTGTTTGATCCACAGGGCCGGTATCGCGGTGACTGCCATGCCGATCGCCATCAGAAAGTTCACTTGATACGGGTTCAACTGTTTCATGCTGAACTTCTCGAGAAATGAGGCGACGCCGACCATTACGATGTAGCCAGCCAGAAAGCCAAACCCAGACAGTGATGTATTCATCGTGTCCTTCCTTTCGCAAACTGTTGCGTCATGGCTTCGAAGGCATCTTCTCTTCGTTTGATTTCATGTTCCCGTGCATTCCGTGCATCTTTCCCATCTCCATCTTGCGGGGACGGATTCGGAAAAACAGACGCCACGAAACAGGATGGTTGCCGTAGAACTGATCGAGCACGGGAGGCTTTGAATAGAACGTGAGATCGCTTCCGAAGCCCATCGAGAGTCTGTCCGACTTCCAAATGTCTCGGACGCCGCCGAAGGTATAAGCGCCGATGCGAAAGCTGGGATGGTCCTGCTTTATTCCCAGCTTGGCGCGCTCTGCCGGACGCAATAGATCGTCTTTGTCCACCAGTTCCAGCCGTGTGTACAGATAATTCCTGTCGAGGAAATTGACTGTGGACTCGGCTGTATAGCCATTTAGGTTTCCAACCTTATCCGGACTATTAAGATGGTTGCGGCCCCAGATGACGCTCGTGGCCCAGTTGCCTCGATTGAATGGCTTGTTGTAACTGATGGACGCCGTAGTGCGGCGCACATCGCCGGACTCTAACGTCTCTGGATGTCTGAGAAATCCGTAGCTCACTTGCATTGACCAGTTATTGTTTGGCTCAAACGAGAATCGCGCCGCACGAGAGTTCCATGGATGGGCCTCGAAGTTGTAACGATTCTCGTCCGGCTCTCTGCCGTTGAAGATCGAGCCTTCCACCTTGAACCAGCGATAGGTGAAGCCCGTCGTGAAAACGCCAAAACTGATGTGAGTGGAATCCTGAAGGTGATGCGACAGCGCCGCCGATGGATTCTCCGAGGCCGAAGCGCGATGCATGAATGCAGTTGGCCCAAGCGCCGGCTCGCCCGGATAGCCAAGATAAGTGAACCAGGTTCCGCGTTCGCCCAGCGCGACCGTGTACTGCGCCGACAGCTCCATCCAAAGATCGTGCGGGTGCTGGCGATCGACTAGCGGCTGGCCCTTGAAAGTCTCTCCGGTTTGGAAAAGTAACGGCGAGCCTCCGCGAGCAAAAGTAAACGGCTCAAAACTAAACATGCCGCGCAATTGCAGGGTCCCGTTGCCGAGTTTGTGAAAGGCCATCGGCATAAACCAGTTGACTGATTCGAATTTCGTGGTTCCTCGTGGTCCCCCTTGTGAGTTGATGCCGATGACTGCATTGTAGTGAAGCATCAAGAGCCATTTGCCCGCGATTTTATCAACCATGTGCATAGGCGATGAGGTGGGCTGCCAGGAAGTCCCAGATCCCATCTGTCCAAGATTCATCACATTGGCTTCACTGGCCCCGACTCGCACGCCCATACCTTCGCCAGACATCACCATTAGCGGCCCCATGTTCATATTCATTCCGCCCATGTCCATGCCGGGCATTTGACCCATCGGACTTGCTGATGGACTCGCTCCGGGCATCGGCATATTCATTTCCATCTTCGGTTGCGGAGAAGCTTGTGGATTTGGGGATGCTGACGGCATTTGCATACCGGGCATGTTCATCTCCATCTTCTGCGGCGATGCTGATGGCGATGGACTTGTCTGCGGCATATTCATTCCCGGCATGTTCATTTGTTGCGGCGAAGGCTTAGGCGTCGGTGACTTTTTAGTCGCTGGCATTTCCATTCCGGGCATCTTCATTCCCGGCATATTGCCCATTTGATGTTTCGTGGTTGGCTTTTTTCGCGTAGTCCGATTCTTTCGCCGGGTATGTTTGTGCATTCCAGACATATTCATTCCGGGCATGTTCATGCCAGGCATGTTGGCCATGTTGTGTTTCTTTTCCGGCTTTCCTTTTTTGGTCGCGGTTCTTTTCTTTCGGCTCTTGGGTTTGCTCTTGCTCATGTTCATTCCACGCATGTTCTGCATGCCTTGGCCTTGAGCGATAGTACTGTCAGTTGAAGTAAGTACTAAGCCGGAAAAAATTATTGCGCTTAACCCAACTATACGGACGGAAGCGCCAAAACCTGACCTCTTCATAATTCCCCCTTTGAACCTCTTCGCATAAATAAAGAAAGCTGACGAGAACGCGCACGAAGGCGCGCGTCCGCGTAAATCAGTTAGCGACGTTCAAATTAGGGAACTAAATTCTGAAGACGTTGATTAGAACGTAGCGGGGGAACGAATTGCCCGGTGGCCCGTGTTCCAACGGTGTAATGGGAACGAGAGCGGAAGGCGAAGCCATTGCAAAGTCTGCCGGCGGCGCGTTTGTCTCAACCAATCGCTTCGAAGGATCAACTGCGACGACGGTCGCGGTTACTGATATTGGCTGTGAATGCATCAAGCAATGAGGACAAGCTTCACCAGGATGATCCAAGGCATCTGCGTCCGCATTCGAATCATTCGCCCCGTCTGTCTGGGCAACGGGGGCATCCGTGTCTCCCTGGGCGTTGTCCATAGATTCCATTTGCATGTCCGGCATATCCATGCCACACGTTCCCGCGTGTGATTCCAGTGATATCGGCTGATGTGCGGAATGTTTGAAGCTGCGAACGTGATTCTGAGTGAAGTGGGGGCAAAAGGAGGCTAACAGCATGTTGCCCCACGCGCTGGAAAGCAACGCAATAACGATGATAAGGGTAAACAACACCCGCTTTCCCACCGTTGCCATTGTTCGCATGCTAAAGTTTAAGGTCGTGGACCTACTCTAACACGCAACAACTTAAGCAACCAAGGACAGCGGGCCTGAAGACTTAACTCTTCTTCGCTGGCGCAGAATTGATTGACTCTCTCGCTCGCTACTTGCGAGCAAGGAAATCGCAGAAGCCACGGCGCGCAACGGTTTGGTCTGACGCGGGCTCGTCGAATGGCTACATTTTCATCTTTTTCTTACAGCAGGTCGCGTTTTTCTTTTTGCAACAGGCCTTACTATGGTTCTTCCCACAGCACGACTTCGCTTTTCCCGCGGCCGCCGGAGTATTGGCCAGGGCTACGGAGGAAGCTGCCATTAGCGCCGCCGCGCAGACAAGGCTCATTGCAACTGCTTTGATTTTTCTCATTTCGCGCATCTCCTAGTAAAAACTTGGTGAAAAACAGTTCGGAAGTGACAGTGAAACCCGCGACAGCTGGTTGTCTTGCGACTCCTCATGAACCGTCCTGTTCACTGACATTGGCGGGAGTCTACCGCGAGGCGGTTCGGATGTCGAGGTTTTTTTGGTCTGCTGGAGGTGATCTAAATCACACAAATTAGATCACCAACGTTGGACCAGTGTGGCAATCATACACTAGCTTTGCCTGACTACCGGCTAACTACTGCTTCGGCATCGGGCACGACTTTCCGCAGCAACACTCGCCCTTCGCTTTGTCCTTGCAGCAGGCGTGGTTTTTCTTCTTGCAGCAAGTCATCCGTTTTTTGCAACAGCCCTTCATCGCGCAACACGACTTGGCGTAAACCAGATTCGTACCGAAGGTCGCAGACGCGGCCATCAACGTCGCGACGCAGGCAAGACTGAGTGCAACTGCTTTGACTCTTCTCATTTCAGGTCTCCTGTGGTGAGTTGCAGAAATAGCAACTCAGGAAATAGGTTGTTTCAAAGCCGGCTAACCGAAATATCGAACCGGAGTCTAACTCGAAGCGGTGATTTTGTCGAGAAATTTCTGGAGGTTTATGCCAATGTTTTGTTTGGTGTTGAAGCAATTTGAGACTCTGTTCCCCATACGCTGTCGCAACTCAGCCTGACAATTTCTTCACGCGCGGCGGTTCGTATTGCTCGCCGTATTCCGGGTACTCGATCGTTTTGATCGATCCGGGCCGCGTGTCGTCGGTAAGAAGTTCCAGCGCGTCGCGCAAGACTTGCTTCTGCAATTCGCGCATGCCGGGGCGGCCCAAGCTGTTTCCCACCTTGAAGCCTTTGGGATAGAGAGCGCGCGGCGGTCGCATCTGCGCCGAGACTTCCGGGCTGACCGTAATCAGCACCGTCGGGATGCCTTTCATTTCAATTTCGCGTTGGACCGCCACGACCGTGCGGTGACAGACGTTCGGTCAACCACCCGTGAGCACGACCGCATCGGCGCGCGAGGTTTTGTCGATATCGTTGGCAATTTCGCGCGCCGTGCCTTCATACATGGCTTTCAATTGCATCGTGTAGCCCATATAGCCGATGTGCTTTTTTGCGATGCCACCGATGAAACCTTCCGCTTCCAAATCGCGCAGCACATCGATGGGAAATACGACGTTGATGTCCTGATCGGCGTCGGTGTGATCGTAGTGGTGATGCGTCACCATCAACTGTGATGAATCAACATCGGGCAAGATTTCCCGATACGTCAGGTCGCCAAGTTCGTCGGCAATATTGAAGGGCTCTTGATCTTTTAAATGAACTCCCCCGGCAGTCACGATCGCAAGCGTGCTCTTCGATAGCTCACGCTCAAATGGCGTGAAGGGAACGCATTTTCTCGAGATGGTCATAGCCAGATGTCAGAACTTAAGTTAGCAAATCTGGACCGAGTTACAAAGTCGCCTTTACTGGGCAAATCCGTTCTCATTAACACCTCGCTTCAGCGAGGTGAC
The DNA here is from genome assembly GCA_003222845.1 of Acidobacteriota bacterium. Classification (GTDB taxonomy): domain Bacteria; phylum Acidobacteriota; class Blastocatellia; order Pyrinomonadales; family Pyrinomonadaceae; genus UBA11740. The sequence goes on from QHXG01000166.1 coordinate 10,573, forward strand.
TCGAGACGGCGGATTGTACGTTAGCCGTTTCAACGGCTTATTCGAAACCGTTGAAACGGTTTTCCGGTGCTTGCGGCCCGACGAACACCTCGCTGAAAGCCAGGTGTGAATGATATGGGCACCAATTCGCAAACAAAAATGCCAGATGCGGGATTCTGCTCTCCGACATCTGACATCTGATCTCTGATCCTCTGGCTTACAGCTTCCTCAAGACTTCAAACAAATCTTCATTGTCCGGCTGATCCGAAATGTTGTGGATGTCTTTGTAGGCGAGCTTGCCTTCCTTATCCACAATGAACAGCGCGCGTTCGGAGATTCCATCGTTAGCGCGGTAAGCGCCGTAAGCTTTAGCGACTTCGCCTTTGGGATGAAAGTCGCTTAGCAGGTCATAGGAAAGCCCGCCGAGACTCTTGGCCCACGCGCTGTTGCACGGGACGCTGTCAACTGAAATGCCCAGGACCTGAGCATCATAGCCCTTGAAGCGTTCGAGGTCAGCCTCGTACGCGGGCATCTGCGCCGTTCAAACCGGTGTCCAGGCCAACGGATAAAACGCCAGCACCACATTTTTCTGGCCTCGGAAATCCGAGAGCTTCACCTTCTTACCTTTTTCGAGATTACTCCCGAGTTCAAAGTCCGGAGCCACGTCTCCAACTTCAGGCATGTGATAGAAATTCCTCCTCCTGGAAGATCGAATCAGAGCTTATTGTCTTGCTTGATGAAGTTAAGATTAACTTTTTTCGCATGATCGTTCAAGCACAGTTAAGAAATATGTGCAAGTTTGAGGTGGACTCCTACCATTCAGAGGCGTTCGGGCGAAGAAAGCCGCCGAGATTTTCTCCGTCGCCAACCTTCGCGACATCGAGTGACGTGCTGTGGATGTTGAATCTCGGTAACATACGTTAATGCCTTTGTTAGGTTTTCATAACGGGAGGCGATTTGTTGCGGTGTGATTTTTGTCAGATCAGGAGCGAGATGTTCCCTTACGAACTCTAGACGATCTTTCCATTTATCAAGTAGTCCCACCTCTCGAAGCTCGTTGTGAATGTCCTCGAGTCGCTCCAAGATCGGATTAGTAAGTGGAGGCAAAATCGAATTAGTAATAACGTGAATATGATCAGGCATGATGACATAGGCATACAAGGCGAACTGACCGGATCGTCTTGCTTCGTCGAGAGCTCGACAGGTAACCAGTTTGATTTCGTCGGTACGGAAAACTGGTAAACGATCTTTAGCCACTGACGTGAGATAGAAGCAAGGAGAGTCTCGGGAGATTACATGCATGAGGCGTAGCCTCAGAATATATTTAGATCTCGACCGGAAAGGCAGAGCCTTTCCGCACTGTGCTGCGGCAGAGCCGCAATTAGTGCCTTTATCCTTTCGATAGGTTCCTTATCTTGCATGACGGTCGACCAACCTCGATGACTTGGGAGTATAAGCGACAGGTGCTCCCGAAAACCAATTCTTACTGCCGCGTCGAAATCGGCTTCGGTTTTTTCGGCCGCGCGTGGGTTTTTTCGGCCGCGCGTGCGAAGCGTTCGATGCGCCGAAAGCCTCTTTCTCCTTCGCCAGCCTTTGCAAGATCGAGTGACCTGCGAAGAAATTTTCAGTGATTGGCGTGGTGAGCCCGGCTTGCTGAATGAATACTCATTCAGTATTATCTACCGGCCATGATTCAGGTCAAAAAAGCTGCTGTCTTAGGCGCGGGCACCATGGGCGCGCAAATCGCCGCGCACCTGGCGAACGCTGGCGTGCCGACGCTGTTGCTCGACATCGTTCCACGAGAGAACGTGTTAGGGCCCGACGGGACGCCGACTATGGGATTGGAGTCGCTTGATCGCAACAAGATCGCGCGCGTCGGTTTTGAAGCCGCCAAGAAAGCTAAGCCCGCGGCGTTTTTTACTTCCGATCTTTCTTCGCTTATCACCACAGGAAATTTCGATGATGATCTGCCCAAACTCAAAGACTGCGACTTAATCATCGAAGCCGTCGTTGAGAATCTCGATATCAAGCGCAGCTTGTTTGAAAGAGTCGAGCAGTATCGGAAGCCAGGCTCGGTCATTGCTTCCAACACCAGCGGTATCCCGCTGCGCCAACTCGCTGAAGGCCGGTCGGAAGATTTTCGGGCGCACTTCCTCGGCATGCACTTCTTCAATCCGCCGCGCTACATGCATCTGGTCGAACTGATTCGCACCGAGTGGACCAAGCCCGAAGTGTCGTGTTCGATGTTTGGGTTTCTCGACGAGCGATTAGGCAAAGGCGTAGTCGTCGCGAAGGATCGTCCAAACTTCATCGCGAATCGGATCGGCACGTTCGGCGCGCTCGTTACCATGCGCACGATGCTCGACGACGGTTATTCGATCGAAGAAGTTGACAAGATCACCGGTCCGGCGGTCGGCCGTCCCAAGACGGCAACATTCCGCACCTTTGATCTGGTCGGTCTCGATGTGTTCGCGCACGTGGTTAGGAACTTGCACGAAAATCTCCCTGACGATCCGGAGCGCGAGATGTTCGTTATGCCTGACTTCGTTACGAAGATGATTGAGAAGGGCTGGCTCGGCAATAAGACGAAGGCAGGGTTCTATCAGCGGAAAAAGAGCGACGGCGACAAACGCGAGATTTGGACGCTGAATTCGGCAACGCTCGATTACCGACCGTCGCAGAAGGTGAAGCTCCCGTCGCTCGAGATGGCCAAGAACATCGAGGACACGCGGGAGCGTCTGAAGACACTTGCGTGGTCCAAAGATCGGGTGGGCGCGTTTCTCTGGAAGACGCTTTCGCGCACGCTTTGCTACGCCGCTGATCGCATACCGGAAATCGCTGACACGGTCGTCGAAATCGATCGCGCGATGCGCTGGGGCTTCAATTGGGAGCTTGGACCATTCGAAGTTTGGGATGCAATCGGGGTTGAGAAATCAGTCGCGACATTGGAAGAAGAAGGCCGCAACATTCCCTCGAATGTGCGGAGCATGATTGACGCCGGCGTGAAGTCTTTCTACCGAAAGAAGGACGGCCAACACTTTTATTATGACTTCGCTTCCGAAGAGTATCGGCCGCTCGCGGATCCGCCCGGAACGATCAATCTGAAGTCTCTGAAGGATCGAACGGGCGTTGTCAAGAAAAACTCGGGAGCTTCGTTAATCGATCTCGGTGACGGCGTCGCGGGTCTCGAGTTTCATTCGAAGATGAATTCGATTGGCGGCGACACGCTCGAGATGTTGAAAGTCGCGCTCAATGAAGTTGAGAAGAATTTCGTTGGTTTAGTTGTCGGCAATCAGGGCCAGAACTTCTCTGTCGGCGCGAACCTGATGTTGATGTTGATGGAAGCGCAGGACGAGAACTGGGAAGAGTTGGACATGATCGGGCGCTTTTTTCAGCAATCGGTAATGAGCCTGCGTTATTCGCCGAAGCCGGTGGTGGTCGCGCCGTTTCAGATGGTGTTTGGCGGCGGCTGTGAAATGGTTTTGCACGCGGATCGTGTACGCGCATCGGCAGAGACTTACATCGGCCTGGTCGAAGTCGGAGTCGGCATCATTCCCGCCGGCTGCGGCACCAAAGAGATGCTGGTCCGCGCGCTCGATTCAATTCCCGCAGATATGAAAGAAGCCGATCCTTTTCCGTTCGTCAAACGCGCTTTTGAAACGATCGCGCTGGCAAAGGTCGCGACCTCCGCGGAAGAAGCGCGTGGTTTTGGTTTCCTTCGCGAGGAGGATTCAATTTCGATGAATCCGGATCGTTTGATTGCGGATGCGAAAAAGGAAGTGCTGGCCCTGGCAGCCAGCGGGTACGTGCAGCCACAACCGCGCACAGACATTCTGGCGTTGGGAAATCCAGCATTGGCGACTTTGAAGCTGGGGGTTCACTTGATGAAGCGCGCCGGATACATTTCGGATCACGATGCGTTGATTGGCGAGAAGCTGGCGCGGATTTTGACGGGCGGCGATCTGAATCATGCGACGCGAGTATCTGAACAGTACCTGCTCGACCTGGAACGCGAAGCTTTTCTTTCCCTGATCGGCACGCGCAAGACTCAGGAGCGCATCGCGCATATGCTGAAGACGGGGAAGCCGCTAAGAAATTGATTTGCACGATTCGTTTAGAGGCGGGCTAACGCCCGGCGCGTCGTAAAAACGATTGAAGATAGCGGGCAGTAGCCCGCCTCTAAACGAATCTCGATTGGAGTTATTATCATGAAAGAAGCAGTAATCGTATCGGCAGTTCGCACGGCGGTCGGCAAAGCGCCGAAGGGAACTCTGCGTGACACGCGGCCCGACGACCTGGGCGCAGCTGTGATCAAAGAGGCCATCGCGCGCGTTCCTGGTCTGGAAGCGTCGGCGATTGACGACGTAATCATGGGTTGCGCGATGCCCGAAGCCGAGCAAGGGATGAACGTCGCGCGAGCGGCGGCGATTCGCGCGGGCTTGCCAGTTGAGACCAGCGCGATGACGATCAATCGGTTTTGAACAATCGCGATGGCCAGCGATCGCATTCGCACCAACGGGGCAGAGGTGATTATTGCCGGCGGACTGGAATCGATGTCGATGATTCCGATGGGCGGGCACATCATTCGGCCGAATCCGTATCTGGTCGAACATTATCCTGATTTTTATCTCAGCATGGGCCTGGCGACGGAGAACGTCGCGCGGAAATACGAAGTCTCCCGTGAAGAACAGGATGAGTTTGCGCTGCGTTCGCACAGCCGGGCGGTCGCAGCCCTTGAGGCGGATAGATTCAGAGATGAAACTGTTTCTTTGACGGTCACGGTCGAAGAACTGGACGCTAAAGGCAAGAAGCAGCATCGTGAAATAACCTTCGATAAAGACGAAGGCCCGCGGCGCGACACTTCAGCCGAAGCTCTCGCGAAATTGAAACCTGCCTTTCAGATCAAAGGAACGATCACGGCCGGAAATTCTTCGCAGATGTCGGATGGCGCGGCGGCGGCGATCGTGATATCGGAAAATCGCGCCAAAGAGTTAGGCGCCCAGCCGATTGCCAGACTTGTCGCTTACGCAACTGCCGGATGTCCTCCTGAAGAAATGGGGATTGGGCCGGTCCTCGCGATTCCGAAGGCTTTGAAGCTTGCTGGGCTAACATTAGATCAGATCGATCTGATCGAATTGAACGAAGCCTTTGCGGCGCAGTCGCTGGCGGTAATCAAGATGCTCGAGCTTAACCCTGATAAGGTCAACGTCAATGGCGGTGCGATTGCCCTCGGTCATCCGCTCGGCTGCACGGGAGCAAAGTTGACCGCATCGATCCTGCGCGAGCTTAAACGCCGCAACGGTCGTTACGGAATGGTGACGATGTGCGTGGGCGGCGGCATGGGCGCGGCCGGAATCTTTGAGTTGATGTAATGCAAACTGGCGGTTAGCGCGATCGCAGCCTACAGGCTGCGCTACAAATCATGACCGCGACTGAAGTCTTCGAATCGGTGACGAACGGCGGCAGCAGCGACTTCGCTCTGCTGGTTTCCATATTGAATCATCACGGGCGGTGGTGTCTGATTGGCGGACTGGCGGTCAATTGTTATGTCGAGCCGGTTTTCACGCTCGATGCCGATGTCGTCGTTGTTTTGGATGAGTTGAGTGCAATCGAGAAGGAGTTGACCGCGGCAGGTTTCTCGGTAAAGGAATTTCCGCATTCGCTAAATGCGAGCGTGCCTGGAAGTCAACTTAGAATTCAGCTCACGACTGATCCACGTTATCAAGAGTTCTTGAACGGCACAGCGATAAGAGAGGTCCTCGGTGAACCGGTACCGATAGCATCACTGGCCGATGTAATCCGTGGAAAGATTTGGGCCTGGAGTGATGAAAAGCGCCGGCCGACAAAACGAAAAAAGGATGAACTTGACCTGATGCGAATCCTTGAAGCGTATCCAGGAACGCGCAAGTTAATGCCGCGAGAGATTGTCGAACAAGTGCCGGAATCGGACATGTAGGGGCGGTGCGCCCTTACTAGAGGGGAAACAAATATGGCAGCCGTAATCGAACAAAAGGAAATCGTCAAAGGTGGAAGCTTTCTGATTGAAGAGCGGACTCCCGCCGAGATTTTCACGCCCGAAGACTTCAATGAAGAACATCGCATGATCGCAGAAACTACGCGCCAATTCATGGACGCAGAAGTTGTACCGCGCATCGATGAGCTTGAAAACAAGGATTGGAAGTTGGCACGCGAGCTGGTGAAAAAAGGCGCTGAACTGGGGCTGGTGGGTGCAAACATTCCGGAGGAGTATGACGGTCTCGGACTCGATCAAACCAGCGGCGCATTGATCGCTGAGAACCTGGGGCGGTCGGCGTCGTTTGCAACCACGCTCGGCGCGCAAAGCGGCATCGGTTTGATGCCAATAGTTTATTTTGGGACCGAAGCAGCGAAGAAAAAATATCTGCCGCAGATCGCGGCGGGTGATTTGATCACGGCTTACGCATTAACTGAGGCGGGCTCGGGCTCAGATGCGATGGCCGCAAAGGCGACGGCCAAGCTCAGTGACGATGGCAAGGAATACGTTCTCAATGGCGAGAAAATGTTCATTACCAACGGTGGCTTTGCTGACATTTATATCGTGTTTGCGAAAGTAGATGGCGACAAGTTCACAGCATTCATTGTCGAGCGACAGGAAGGCTGTCAGCCCGGTGCGGAAGAACATAAGATGGGAATCAAAGGATCAAGCACGACGCCCTTGATTCTAGCTGATGCGAAAGCGCCAGTTGAGAATCTGCTGGGCGAAGTCGGCAAGGGCCATAAGATCGCCTTCAATATTCTCAACATCGGCCGATTCAAGTTGGGTGCGATGTGTCTCGGGGGCATGAAGGTCGCTCTTACATATTCAGTGCGGTACGCCAATGAGCGGCAGCAGTTCGGCAAATCGATCTCTGCGTTCGGCGCCATCAAATCAAAGCTTGGAGAGATGGCGATTCGCACCTGGATCGGTGAGGCGATGATCTATCGCACGCTGGGATTGATTGAGGCTGGTCTCGCAGCCGTCGGCGATTCGAAGGACATGGACGCGCGGCTCAAAGCCATTGAAGAGTATGCCGCCGAATGTTCGATCATCAAGGTGGCGTTGTCCGAATACTGCGATTACATCACTGACGAGATGGTCCAGATTTACGGCGGCTACGGATATTCGGCGGATTATCCCGCCGAGCGTGCTTATCGCGACACGCGCATCAATCGCATTTTTGAAGGCACGAACGAAATCAATCGCATGTTGATTCCCGGTCGCTTGATGAAAGCGGCGATGAGCGGGCGACTGGCGCTCCTGCCTGCGGCGCAGGCATTGATGGACGAAATTCTTTCTCCCTCGATGGCATCGTTTGACACGGACGAGAGCTTGCTCGCCACCGAGCAGAAACTGGCCCAAAACGCGAAGAAAGTTGCACTAATGACGCTTGGCACGGCAGCCCAGAAGTATATGATGGGCCTCGCCGAACAGCAGGAAATTCTTATGGGTGTCGCCGACATCATCATGGATGCCTACGCGATGGAATCGGCGATCCTGCGGACGTTGAAGTTGGCCAGGGCTCAAGGTGAAGACTCTGCGGCGCGTTACATCGACATGACGCGCGTCTTTTGCAACGACGCTGTTGAGCGGATCGAGATGCACGCAAAGAACACGCTTGCAGCCATGGCGGAAGGCGATGAGCTGCGCACCCTGTTGGCAGCGCTCCGGCGATTTACGAAGATGACGCCAACCAATACGGTGGCCCTGCGACAGCGGATTGCGGGTGCGATGATTGAGGCGAATCGGTATGTGTATTGAAACATTGCCGATTGCCAATTGCCGATTTCCAATTTGAGGGCTCACGGTCATTTGCTTTCGGTCTTGGTTTTTTTAGCTGACAAACTCGTGAGCATTAGGCAAGACTGGGAAAACACGAGGTTAATCGGCAATCTGCAATCGAAAATCGGCAATGAAGATCATCCCCATCACCCTTCCCACGCCCTTCTACATCGGCCCCGTCAACGTCTACCTCATCAAAGAAGATCCCATTACCCTGATCGACACAGGACCCAAGACTAAAGAAACCGTCGACGTTCTGCGCGCAGGACTGCAGAATGCCGGGATTTCAATTTCGGACATTCGGCGCATCGTGCTTACGCACGCGCATGAAGATCATTGCGGCTTGGCGCGGGCCGTGCGCGATGAGGCGAAGGAGGCCCGAGTTTTCGTGCACGGTTGGGAGACCGGTCATCGTGCAGGTCGATTGGAATATGAAGAGCACCGCCAGTTGCTTTTGCGCGCCGGCGTGCCGCGCGACGAGGTTGAAGCGATGCGGAAACTCTATGACAACTTTCGCCAATACGCGGACGCTCTCGACGACGAACACTGCACTGAACTGATTGACCAAGCCGAATTGGAGTTTGAATCAGGCGTCTTGCAGGTCATTCATACACCAGGACACACGCCCGGCTCGTGCTCTTTCGTGCGCCATGCGGATCGCACGGTCATCGCAGGTGATTGTGTGCTCAAGCGCATCACGCCGAATCCGATCCTTTCGGCGGATCCCGTCGATCCCTCTCGGCGTTTCAAGTCGCTACCCGAGTATCTGGTAAGTTTGGCCCGCGTGCGGAGCCTGGCACCGACGCTCGTGTTTGGTGGACATGGTGAGCCGGTTCGTGACTTTGAAGAACTCTTCACGCGCTACTTGCGCTCTATGCGCGAGCGCCAGGCTCAAATACTTAGGCTTCTTCCTGACAACGGTGGCACCGCCTGGGAGGTTTCGCGCGCGCTGTTTCCCGACACTGACGACGTACATCGGTTCCTCGCTGTCTCCGAATCCGTCGCGCATTTGGACTACCTGCATCTGGAAAACAAGCTGGCGCTGGAAATGAACGACGGTCGCGAGATTTACCGGCTAATGTGACAAACTCCGACCAGTTTGATATCGTGCCTGCGCGATGTACCGAGTCTTTTTAAGTTACAACACACCGGATGAAATGACCGTGGTCTGGCGGTTGCAGACATTGGCTGCGGCATCTGGCTTGCACTTGGACGTTTTGAATGATCGCCAACGATCAGATCCTGCCAAGGTAACCAAGACAATCGATGATGCTGATTCTGTGATTGTGTTCCTGACTCAGCAACCAACCTCGCAAGTAAAAAGAGAGCTTTCATACGCACTGAAGCGAGACAAGCCAGTGATTCCAATTGTTGAGATCGGGACAACGACGTCGCAGATCAAGCCTTTACTCCAGCACTCTGGAATTCCGGTTTTTGAACTCGACCCTCGTAATCCGGGACGGATGGAGAGCAGCCTTGCCGGATATCTGCAAAAACAAAAATACGATAAAGATACGAAGAATGCTCTATTGGCTTTGGCAGGTGCCTTTGTTGGTCTGTTCCTGTTAGATAAGCTCGCTGAGAGCTAAATGCCACGCTCCCGCTTCGAAAAATCCGAAGTAGTAATCGATTCATCATGCCTTCGATGCATGCTAGTCCTGAATCGAGTATTCCCACAGTATAGGCTTTTCAATGCACTGGCTCTCAGATATTACGTTGTGCACATTCCTCAGCATGTTTGGAACGAGGTTGGCCGAAAGGGACACACGCGAGGCCCACTGAAGCGACTCGTTCAAAGGCACCAGATCTTTCAAAGATGTGACGTCGGAAGTCAACACCGCGCGAAACTTCTTTACGACCGCCAAACAAACCCGCGGGCTCCTATTCATCGAGGTGAAGCTGAGACGATCATCCAAGCTCAAGAGCTCGGAATCTCCGAGGTCTTGATGGATGAGCGCAAGGGTACAAAGATCGCTCTAGCGCATAGTCTTAATCCTCGAGGAATCGTCGGCCTCATCAGGGAGTTCACGTTGAATGGTGTCATTCCCGAGGCCCGACCTCTCTTTGAAGAGTGCAAACGAAATCGCTTCTGGCTCGATGATGAATTAATAGAAAGCGTACTGAAGGAAACGGGCGAGTCTCCATAGTCTTTTGCGGTCATTCGCAGGTCGCACACCTGTGACTTTGATTTCAACCCAAAACAATTTGGAACCGAGTTAAGTTATTCGGCGTGAAGAGTCTAAAATCTTTCCGGAGGACTCCGTATATGACTCGTAACAAACTGACTTTGATCGTCGGACTCATCCTGGGCGCCGCACTGCTTGCCGGCACCGTCGTGTATGCCCAGCCCTTCGATTCCCCATTCGTTGAAGCTCAAGATCCCGGCTCTAACGCACAAACCTTTGCTTTCTTTTTCGACGGCGCGTTCCTGGGGGTGGCCGGCGAGGACATCACGAAAGAAAACATGTCTCGGTATGGACTGCGAGAAGTCCGCGGCGTGGGTGTGACGCAGGTCATCAAAGACAGTCCGGCGGAAAAAGCGGGTTTAAAAAAGGATGACGTGATTCTTCGCTTTGACGGCGAATCGGTGACCAGCGTGCGTAAGTTGACGCGTCTGGTTAGTGAAACCGCAGCCGATCAGACGGTGCGGCTTACGATTAGCCGCGGTGGGGCCGAGCAGGAACTCAGCGTGACGCTCTCCAAGCGCAACATGGGTAACCTACTTGGGCCCCAAATCCGAGACGACGTGTTCCGTGGGATTGAACGGAATTTTCCGCGAATCGAATCGGGCAACGGAGATTTTATTTTCTCATTTGGAGGCAACCGTCGTATCGGGGTCAGCACGCAGGGGCTGACAAAACAGCTCGCGGACTATTTTGGCGTCAAAGATGGCGGCCTGCTGATCACTTCGGTTACCGAGAACAGTCCGGCGGCGAAAGCCGGGCTGAAAGCCGGCGATGTAATCACAACCGCCGATGGTGAGAAGGTGACCTCATCGGGAGATCTTACTCGCGCGATTAACAAGAAAGATGACGGCGCTGTGACGCTGACCGTCGTCCGTGATCACGGTACCCGAACGGTGACCGTAACTCCTGAGAAGAATCCTGACCGCCTCATCCGTCCCGGCACAATCGGTACGCGGCGGGTTGTGATTCCTTCGATTGAAATACCGGCGATCCCAGAAATGAACATTCAAATTCCCCGTATTGTCATTCCGGCCACACCGAAGATTGACGTAACGGTGCCGAGCAGAGCGCCGCGTCCAGGCCGCGCACGAGTAATAATCATCTAGTTGGGTGAAGACTCCGGCTACAGGTGTTAGAGTACCAACTTCAGTTGGGTCTTTCATTGGCAAGACAAAGCCCGACTGAAGTCGGTACTCTAAACGCCGTTTGCCAGAGGCCGGTCGCTACCGCTCGCGGTTCTGTAACGGGCCGCGTATAATTCGCCTCCACGCTGAGCGTAGCGGAGGCGGAATCGGTTGGCGCAATCAAAACCAGAACAGTCGCGTTTGATTATTCACGATCTCGCGCGGCGCAACGGGCGCACTGAGTTTGCCAGAGACGTCCGAAGCGGACTCTCATCTTATCCGAAGCAACTTTTCCCAAAGTATCTTTACGATGAGCTTGGCTCGCGTTTGTTTGAAGCGATCTGTGAGGTTGACGAGTACTACCTTACTCGGGCGGAAGACAAAATCCTGACGAGCTACGCAGACGAAATCGTGCGCGCCATCCCCAACTGCAAAACGTTGATCGAGCTCGGGAGTGGCAGCGCGCAGAAAACGCGTAAGATCATCGAAGCGCTGATTCGAGGCTGCGGCGAATTGCTTTTCATTCCGGTTGACATCTCGGCCACGGCCCTCGAAAAGAGTTCGCATGCGCTGCTGGATTCGTACCCGAATTTGAAAATCAACGCCTATGCAGCCGACTACTTTGAGGCTCTGGAAGCCTTGCCCCCACTCGGCCCCGATCCGGCGCTGGTACTGTTTCTTGGATCGAACATCGGCAACTTCGAGCCGGACGAAGCAGTTGATTTTCTAAGTGCTATTCGCCGCGTGCTTCGCCGGCAGGATGCTTTGCTCCTGGGCGCAGACCTGAAGAAGGACGCGCGGACGCTGGAAGCGGCTTATGACGACTCGCTGGGAGTAACGCGCGCCTTCATCGTCAACGAGTTGGAGCGCATCAATCGTGAACTGGATGCCAACTTTGATCTGTGGGCCTTTGGTCTCAGATCGCTTTACAACGAATCAGCCGGGCGCGTTGAAGTCTATCTTGAGAGTTTGCGCTCGCAAGATATCAACATTCGCGGGTTGGATATGTCCATCAGCTTCGACGCCGGCGAAAGAATCCACATGGAAAACTCTTATAAGTTTGACTTGAACGGCCTTAAACTACTCGGGCGGCGAAGTGGATTCGATTTGGAACGCACTTGGCTGGATGAAGAAAAACTATTCAGCAGTAATCTCTTTCGCGTCCCGGAAGCTTGACGCTCAACGCGCGTTAGCAGCGCTACGCCCAGGCTCGGCGTCGGCCTGCTCCTTCTTTTCCGGCAACTCCAGACGCACGCGCAGCAAGCGCCTGCGTTCCACCTTTTCAACTCTAAATCGCAAGCCATCGTGTTCGATGATCTCACCGGGCTGGAGCACATGTCCGGCTGCCGTCATGAGGAATCCGCCGATGGTCGTATAGGCGTCGGATTCAGGGAGCGCAGTCTTTAGACGCCGATTTAGATCGCGTACGGCGAGTGCTCCGTCAAGCAAATAAGTACGCGGCTCAATCTCGGTAATCTGCTCGTTCACCTCTTCGTCATGTTCGTCTGAAATCTCGCCCACAATCTCTTCCAGCAAATCTTCGAGCGTGATAATGCCTTCGACCCCGCCATGTTCGTCGACGACAAATCCGAAATGCGTTTTCTTCCTTTGCATCTGACGCAAAACGTCTTCGAGCCGCGCCGTATCGACGACATACATCGGCGGCTGAAGAATGTATTCGAGGCGAAACTCCTCCGGCCGCAAAAGATAAGGCATCAAGTCTTTGCTGTGAATGAAGCCAATCACATCATCCAGCGACCCGCGATACACCGGCAGACGCGAATAACGATTTTGCTCAAATGCGTTCTTGATATCTTCCAGCGAGCAATCGGCCGAGATCGCCGCAATGGCCGGACGTGGAACCATTGCTTCGCGCACCAGCGTATCTGAGAACTCGAAAACGCGATGGATCAGCCGTCGTTCTTCCGCGCGCAGGTGGCCGCTCTCGCGCGAGATGTCGATTAATTGACGCAGCTCAGCTTCGCTGTACACGGCCGTGTGTTGCAGCGACGCCTTCAAACCAAGCAGACGGCCCAGCGTCGCCCCGGTGCGGTTGAAGATCCAAAGCGGAGCGCGAAAGACTTTAGTGAACAACTCCAATGGCCGCGCGACGAACAAGGCCAGTCCTTCGGCGCGCTCGAGCGCAAACATCTTCGGCATCAACTCGCCCAGCACGATATGCAGGAAAGTGATGGCCGCAAACGCGACTATGATTGCGAATGCGTGAGCGACGTATCCTGCCCTACCTTCGGAAGCGATGCCCGAGGCGATCGGTTGCAGAAGCGAAGCAACGGCCGGTTCGCCAATCCAGCCGAGCGCAAGGGATGCGATTGTGATTCCAAGTTGCGTCGCAGAGATGAACAATGTGGGATTGCCAGTCAAGCGCAGTGCGGCCCGGGCGCGCCGGCTTCCGGCCGCGGCCCGAGCTTCGAGACGCGTGCGCCGCACGGAAACCAAGGCGAACTCGGCGCCTACAAAGAACCCGTTGGCGGCGACAAAGAAAAGCACTCCCAGGAGCTTGCCCGCGACTTTGATTAGAGTAGTTGGAAACGGGGAGCCGCCAGCCAGGTAGGCGAAATAATAACTAGCAGGATCGTCCATCGTGTTCCGTTAGCAGGAGAGGTTCGGAAATCATCCTATCATGAGGCTGGTCGTAATTCAGTAAGCCTCATTCTAAACGGAAAGGGTGCGCAGAAGATGTTTTCAAATGACTAAATGAAAAACGTCAAAAGATAAATGGAAAATGATCAGTGACTACCCGCTGCCACAGCTACGCGAGTCTTGGCCACTTCCCGGTGATCGTGTCGAGCACAAGCGTCTTCGAGGGCTTGATCGACCCGGGGCTCGATCCGGCATTCCGGTTGCCGACAAACCGCGGCCAGCTCTGAAATGACCAGGTATCGTGAACGCTCGAGCATGCGCTGCTCACGGAACGAGAGGGGTTTGATATGACTGAGATAGTTAAGATGCTTGAGCACCTCGGCAACTTCAAAGATATCGCCCGTGCGCATCTTCTCGGAAAAATCCTTGAAACGATCCTTCCAGTCGTTGAGGGGCGTCGCAAAATCAGTGGCGAGAGCTTTGAACAGAATGTCGCACTCGCCGGAAGAGATCGGACGACGCAGGCCGACCTCGGCAGCATTGGACACCGGTACCAGGACCAGCGAATTCGTCGCTGCCAGCCTGAGCGTGTAGAAAGGGAGCGCTACCGCCCCGATCTGTTTCTGCTCGATTTGTTCGATTACGCCGATACCGTGATTGGGATAAACAACTTTCTGGCCGACCTTGAAGCCCACCTTATCACCTCCGAAGAATCTTACAAGCACCAGGCAAGTCGCATTGCGCGGCTCATTGACAAAACTCTTTTCGCGAGATTGCTGTTCGGGATTGTCCTTGAACTGGTCTGAGTCTAGCAAGCCCTCTGGCTAAGCGTCAAGCGTTGCGAGAGCTAATTCTGCGGCCGGCAAAGGCTGGGCCAGAAGGCTAATTATTTGACATTTGACATTTGACATTTTTCATTTGGTCATTTGGGATATCCATCTCGTTTAGAAATGGGGGACTTCTCTCGATGCGCGGACCGGACAAATGCGCTAGTTAAACTGAGGTTTTTCCTAAATGGCAAATAAAAAATGTCAAATGCCAAATAAATCCTTTCTACCCAGCATAGCTTTCGTCCTGTTCGATCTTTGAAAGCACCCAGTCGAATTCGCCCGACGTGATCTTGCCACCGCAGAACTCGCAAATTCCGGAGGCATTCACTTTCAACGGCGCGCCGCAGTTTGGACAATTTAGATCGGCACGCGCCGGGCCGGGCTTGGCTTTGGTCGAGCGAATGAAGGTCCAGTACTCGCTCCACCGACGCACGTCCTTATTCGATCCGCCCACAACCCTTCCATTATTGTCTACCGTGTAATCGTAACCTTGCGCAAAGATACGCAGCGTGATCGAATCATAGAATGAATCTACTTTGATCTTCACCGGCTGCATCGCAGTGATTTGACATTGATCGAGAGCGTTGCGGAGCCCCTGCGCCCTATATGCTTCGATCCAGAAACGATGCATTTGAAAGATGTTATCGGTTTCATGCGGCCGCGCGCGTTCCCAATTCAAAGACGACCACGCTTCCTGTAATTCGTTGAAGATTAGCCGGGCGCGCGCCTGAAAATCGGCCCAGGAAAACTCCGGATGGTTCTGTTCAAAAGCCGCGCGCACCGCCGGGAAGTTGGGCTGCGCGACCGTGGGATAATCGGTTCCCACTTCCGGCACATCGGAAGTCAGCAATGGCCCTTTCGCTTCACGCGAGAGCGTGGTTAGCTCGCGGACGTACCATTGAAATTCGCCGCTATCGATCTTCGTCCCGCAGAAGGCACAGGCGCCCGCTGTGTCTTTCTGCAAAGGAGCTCCGCAGCGTGGACAATGCAACGCCGTTGCTTGCTCTGGCGTGGGCGAAAGCACGTCGCGCTTTCGTTCCAATTCCCAGCGCTCACGCACGTAGTAACTCATCTCGCCGCGCGGGTCGCCTTCGCGCGGCGTAAACTCTGTGTAGTTGGCCTCGAATTCGATGCTGATGCAGACCGTCGGACTTGCCAGGCCGCGCACGTCCGCAACCTGCATCGCTCCCACGATGACTCCCTGTACTGCTTTCAGGTTTGACGAATTGAGTTGCAACAACGACGCACGCACCTGTTCGCTCAAATAAGGAGACAGGAGATCGAGCGCTTTCGGGCCCTGCCCACGGGCTTCGTGAGCGCGACCATATAGCGCATAACAAAAATCTGTGAAGATGATTTCCGAGAAGTTGGGATCAAAGCGTCGTAGTTGATTGAACTCGCGCTGGAAACCCTGCTGTCGTGCGGGAGCCGCAGCCGCGCCTGAGACCCCCAGAATGGACGACGAAGTAGCGGCGATGGCTTTTTTTGATGGCCGCGTGAACCAATAGATCACAAGTCCGATAACAATGATGTCGACCGGAATCCCGATCACCGGATGTTCGATCGTCAGCCAAAGCAGGAACCTAATCAGCAGATAAATGAGCGCGCCGGCTCCACCGCCGCCCCCACCGTGACCTCCGCCGCCTCCGTATGATTGGCCGCCACCGACGCGAGCAAAAACATCCGCTGCCAAAGCGGCGGTAAGGAAAGCCACACCGCCAATCGCCACGGCCTTTCTTAAGTTGGAAAGCGTTCGTTGATTCATCTCGAATGCGGTTACATTCCCCGCCGTGGCTTTAGGCGGGCGTTGGCAGCGCTGAGTCAAACTAAAATCTATCGGACATCATTTCAGTTCAATGCGCGGACCATCAGCTAACTCATTAGGGTTCTCGCCGGTTGGCGGCAGATGCTCAGCGAGCACGCGTCCCAAATCGTGCACGGCTTTCACGAGCTTTTCAGGTTCAGGGTCGTGCGCCACTTGCTTTAGCTCAAAGATCGTATGGTTCCATTTCAGAGGCGGCACGGCTTTTAATATTCCACGATCTGCAATTACTTCGAGGCGTCGCTCGAGCAGCGACAAATAAATCAGCACGCCGTTTTCTGCATGCGTGTTGGCAATGCCCGCTTCGTAGAACATTGCCGCAGCGCCATTGCGAGCAGCCTGGGCCCGAAACTTTTTCGCCGTCAGGAGGCGCCGAATCATGTCGCTGCGCGAAGAGAGAAAAGCACCGGTGACGAACAGCAGGACCACATCAATCGGAACCCAATAGGTATGAAACTCAAAAGGCGAGAACAGAACAAAGATTAACCCAATAAGGGCAAGGATCGCTCCGCACAGATAGTCGGCATGCCGATAATTTCCCGAGCGACCGCGCACTACAATCACAATTTCGGCGTCAGTGTCTTTCTCAATGTCGCGGACGGCTCTGGCCAGCAGGTCGCTTGAGGCCTGATCAAATTTAGCGCGTTTCATGACTTAAGGAAGTAAGTCTAGCAAGTTTTGTCGGACATGCGAACGGCCCAGCAAGGTTACTGGGCCGCGATCGTCTGCATGCTCCAAAGCGCCGGTTATTTGAAACTGCTTAAGGCCTCAGTTTCGTCGTCATAAACGTCAAACACCGTCAGCAGTTTCGTGATCACGAGCAAGTCCTGGACTTTGTCGGTCAGGTGCATCAGCTTGAGTTGGCCGCCGCCGCGACCCACGGTCGTGTAGTTGGCAATCAATTCACCGATGCCGCTCGAATCGATGTACTTCACCCCAGCCAAATTCAAAAGGATCTTCTGATTGCCGCCGGCAACCAGACTTCGGATCGCGCCGCGCAGGGCGGTGGCGCTGTCGCCCATGCGAACATCGCCATCGAGATCCACAATGGCGACATCGCCCGCCTGTCTCTCTTTTATGTTTAGTTGAGCCATAACTGAAAACCTCCGAGAAAAACTCTGCCAAGATTGAATTCAAACTTCTGCTGCTCCGACACATCTACTTGAAGCTGCTGAGCGCCTCGGCTTCGCTATCGTACGCGTCGAAGACAGTCAATAGCTTCGTGATCGTCAAGAGGTCTTGCAGCTTCTGGGTCAGGCTGAGGAGTTTGAGTTGTCCGCCCTCCTTATTAATCGCCGTGTAGCTCGAGACCAACTCGCCAATGCCGCTGGAATCAATGTAGCCAACGCCTGCCAAATTCAGCAGAAGTTTCTTCTTTCCTTCTTCCAGCAAGCGGCGGACAGCGCTACGCAACGCGACGCTGCCTTCGCCAATTGTGATCCGGCCATCCATGTCGAGAACCGTCACGTCGCCGGCCTGTCGCTCGCGGATATTTAGTTCTGCCATGATTCTCTTCTTCTCCTCTTTCGGGTATGAGATCTGGAATTTTGAATCTTAAATCCCTTTTGGTCTTTGTGCTTTGTTCTTTGTACTTAGTTCTTGTTTCCACCTAAGCACAAAGTACTAAGCACAAAGAACATCCTGAGTTCAGAACCGTTTGACCATATGCAACATGGTGCCGCCTTCAGGCCTAGATGACCATCGCACCTCGTCCATAAAATTGCGTATCAAAAAAATCCCACGGCCTGATGTCTTCAAGAGATTCGCCGGTGCGGTCGGATCAGGCACGCTTGCCGGATCGAATCCTTCGCCCTGGTCTTTTACGTCAATTTCAAGCGCCCGGCCCGCGCAATTAAAACTTACTTCAATTGACTTCGTGTCGTCCTCGTTATTGGCATGCACGATCGCGTTGGTCACCGCTTCGCGCACGGCGATGTCGATGCCAAAGGCGGCTTCGTCTCCGACGCCGCAGTTCTGTGCAAAGCTCGCCACGGCGGCAGCAGCCTCGGCAACCGCCTCGATGTGGCTGGGCAAAACGAGTCGAGTCGTTTGGTCGGTCACAAAAGCCGCGGTCTCTTTCGCCGGGAATCGCTTCTAACTGCTGCAAGTAATAACTGACGGAAGACGGACGTGTAACATGCTCGCTGGCTGTGTGTCAAGAAAGTCAGTTAAGATTCTTTCGTGATCATGCAACCGGCAAAGAGAATCCGCGGGCGTCTAACGGTTCCCGGAGACAAATCCATTTCTCACCGGGCGGCGATGATTGCGGCGATGGCGGAAGGCAGCTCCCGGATTACGAACTTTTCTACGAGTGTCGACTGCGCGGCAACCTTGGCTTGTCTGGAACAACTCGGAGTCTCGATCGAGCGTGACGGTGGGGACCTTTTGATTCATGGCGTTGGGTTGAATGGCCTGAGGGCGCCGGCTGCGCCACTTGATTGCCGGAACAGTGGTACGACGATGCGTCTGCTTGCCGGAATCCTCGCTGGACAGAATTTTAAGACCGAACTTACGGGGGACGAGTCCCTGCGTTCGCGTCCGATGCAGCGAATCATCGAGCCACTCGAGATGATGGGCGCGCGTATTTCGTCGCACGAAGGACGTGCGCCGCTGGCGATCGAAGGACGCAGGCGGCTTCACGCAATAACTTATAAGCTGCTGGTGGCGAGCGCCCAGGTAAAGTCGTGCGTGCTGTTAGCTGGACTCAACGCCGAGGCGCAAACGGAGGTTATCGAGAACGAGCCGACCCGAGATCACACCGAACGAATGCTGCGTTGGTTCGATGTTCCGATCGAGACCGGCAAGGCTGAACGCGAAGGCAAAGCCGCGCATTTTGCTGCGGTCTCTGGCCCTGCGCGCTTCGTGGCCCGTGAGGTGTCGATTCCTGGCGACATTTCTTCCGCCGCCTATTTCATCGCCGCTGCAGCCTTGATGCCCAATTCTTCAATTGAGATTGATAATGTCGGCCTGAACCCTACTCGCACGTCTTTCCTGAATCAGCTACGCGCGCTTGGCTTTGAAGCTCGCGTCACCGAAGCTCGCGAACAAAGCAATGAACCCGTCGGCCTGGTGGGCGTTCATGGTGCAGAAGAACCGCGGCTGCCGGCAGACCTTCAGCAACCGTTCTTGATTGATGGTTTAGCGATCGCCCAGTTGATTGACGAACTGCCCTTGCTCGCCGTGGTTGGTTCGCAGATCGAGGGCGGCCTTGAGATTCGCGACGCGGCCGAGCTGCGCGTCAAGGAATCTGATCGCATTGCGACCACGGCGGACGGTCTTAGGGCGATGGGCGTGGAAGTCGAGGAATTCGACGACGGCCTGCGCGTCGCCGGTCCCGCTCGATTGCGCGGAGCAGAAATCGATTCGCGTGGCGATCACCGGATCGCCATGGCGTTCAGCGTCGCCGGATTGATCGCTGAAGGAAGAACGGAAATCAAGGATGCTGATTGCGTTGCCGTCTCTTTTCCGGAATTTTTCGGCCTGCTCGATTCCGTGATTGAGTAGCGCAAGCTGACAGCTTGCGCCACATGCCGTGCAATGAAAGATCATCGCATCGTGATCGTTGGTTTCATGGGTTGCGGCAAGACTACAGTCGGCCGCGCCCTGGCCCAGCGGCTGGGCTGTGAAATGGTCGATCTGGATTCTTTCATCTCCGAACGCCAAGGGCGCTCGGCGGCAGAAATTATTCAGCAGGACGGAGAGCCCTGTTTTCGTGAAATTGAAACTCTCGCCTTACGAGATGTCTTGCAGAAACCCGACGTGCGTGTCATCGCGATGGGTGGCGGAACGTGGACTATTCCCGCGAACCGTACGCTCATAGCCCTTAATGATGTTTTGTGCTTTTGGCTTGACGCGTCATTCGAACTCTGCTGGCAGCGGATCACCTCGAGCAGTAGTACGCCGCGGCCGCTCGCTCCCGACCTCGACAGTTCGCATCGGCTGTACGAGTCTCGCCGCGCAAGTTATAACCTGGCCACTGTTCGGATCCCTGTGCACGACTTTGACAGCGCCGAAACACTTGCGGAAAGAATCTTGGCACAATCTTGACCGGCTTTTCCGAGCAAAGCTCGCCGGGCGCTTCAGGTTGTCCTAAAATCAACTCGTGACAAAGACTTCGACTGCATTAGACAAACGTAAAGCGCTAGCCGATGAAGATCGCTGGAAACAACTCGCGCGATTGCATAGCGACGGCTACTACATTTTGAGAACCGAAGACACCGGCGATGTGCCGGTGCGTTTATTTCTAACCTCTTCTCTTCTCGAGTCAGCAGAAGACATTCTCTATAGACAGATCGTCAACGCGACTCGCTTTCCAGGCGTGAAGATGGTCGTGATTACGCCTGACGTCCATTATGGCTATGGTGTTCCCGTCGGTTGCGTCATGATCACTGATTACGAAAACGGAGCGATCGCGATGGGACCGGTCGGTTACGATATAGGGTGTGGAATGATCAGCGCAAAGTCCGACGTGCCCGCCAACAAGGCCACCCCGGATAAACGCCTCGAGTTCAATCAAGGTGTGATGCAACGAATCGAGATGGGCGCCGGCGGCAAGAGTCATCGAATGCGCAACCTCTCACAGACGGAGTTCTACAATCTAGTGCGCGGCGGTGCGGCTTATTACATCGAGCAATACGGCGCCACGATCGATCGCAGCCGCGCTGAGCGCCAGCGCATCCCGGTCGATGAAGGTTGGGAAGTGCCTTGGGGTGGAAAAGGCAAACCCGAACGAGGCATGCAACAGTTGGGCAGTCTTGGCGGTGGAAATCACTTCATTGAATTGCAGCGCGCTGCCGAGACCGAAACGCTATTCGTGCAAGTGCACACCGGCAGTCGCGGGTTTGGCCACGGCATGGCCACAAACTATTTCGAGTTGGCGCGCGCCGAAAGGCCTGACGAAATAATGCAACTTGATCTCGGCTATTTCACGCCGGACTCGAAACATTATCGCGACTATCTCAATGCCGTCGCCGCCGGCGGCAACTACGCGATTCTCAATCGTCTGATCCTTTTCGAACAAGTCGCCGAAGAGTTTCGCGAAACCTTCGATGCTGAGCTGGAACTAATTTATGAGCTCAGCCACAACCTGGTACAGAAAGAATGGCATCCGGACTTTGGCGACGTGTGGGTGCACCGCAAAGGCGCGACGCGCGCGTTTCCCGCGGGCTATCCGTTGCTGCGCGGCACGATGTGGGAAGACACGGGCCATCCGGTTTTGATTCCCGGCAGCAACAAAGATTTCAGTTACGTCCTCCGGCCACTGCCCGGCGCGGTGAAGAGCGGCTTCTCAGTCAATCACGGCGCAGGCCGCCGCATGTCGCGCGGGCAAGCCGCAAAGACTTTGTCGCAGAGAAAGATCGATGAAGAATACGCCGCCGCTGGAATCCTGGTCAACGTCGACGGCCACGTGCCGATTGACGAATCGGCGCCCTGCTACAAGCCCGCCGAAGAAGTGGTGCAGTGCGTCGTCGATGCTGGTCTCGCCAAGATCGAATTCACTTTGTCGCCGCTGAGTTCGCTGAAGGGAACCGAAGAAGGGCGCTTCTGGCGAAAACGAAAAAAGAAGGCGCGCAGAAGAGCAAAGGGAAGATCAAACGAACACTACTAGCCCCGGTTCCGCCACATCTGCGCCACGACCTCGCGGTTTGAACAAAAAGATGAGCACTGCTCATTTCACGATTACGGCACTCATCGTTCTGCTCTTAATCGCTTCGGCAGTGGCCATGGCCACGAAATGGGTGCCCGTGCCATACACCGTCGCTCTGGTCATAGTCGGCCTGGCTATCAGTCCATTTAGTTTTCGGCCGGCGGTGCACATTTCGCCGGATTTGATTTGGCTAATCTTCCTGCCTCCGCTGCTCTTTGAAGCGTCGTGGAATCTGAAGCTGGATAGTTTGCGCGCCAACCTGATTCCGATTCTGTCGCTCGCCTTTGTCGGCGTCGGGCTCTCTTTCGGAATTATCGGATTGATCCTGCACTACGCCGCCGGCCTGGGCTGGTCATCCTCGTTGCTTTTCGGCGCGCTGATTTCAGCCACCGATCCGGTTTCTGTCCTGGCGCTCTTCAAGAAACTGGGCGCGCCGCTGCGCCTCACTATCATTGTGGAAGCTGAAAGTCTCTTTAACGATGGCGCCGCGGCGGTGGTCTTCCGCATTCTCCTCGGCATCGTGATCGGAGCCGCAACCTTCAACTCCAAGGTACCTCTGGCGGTAAGCTCTGTGGCTTGGTTTCTTCTGGCTACGATTGGCGGTGTTCTTGTCGGCGCCCTGATTGGCTTTGCCGCTTCCGCGCTCACCGGCAGGTTTGACGATCATCTTTTGGAGGTGACGTTGACTACGATCTCCGCCTACGGAACATTCATCGTGGCCGACGCGCTTTACGTCTCTCCGGTGATTGCGGTGGTCGTAGTCGGCATCGTCATCGGCAACTACGGGCGCCGCAGAAAAATGTCGCCTAATACGCAAGTCGCGGTTGATTCTTTTTGGGAATACGCCGCCTTCGTCGCCAACTCGCTGGTCTTTCTCTTGATCGGTCTGGAGATACCGCTCGCGTTGTTACTTCAGCATTGGCTGCTGATTCTTTGGGCAATTCTGGCGATGACGGTCGCCAGGGCGATGAGCGTCTATGGACTCTTTCCCATCATCCATCGCTTTACTGAGCGCGTTGCCGGCCGTTGGCAACACATAATCTTCTGGGGCGGCTTGCGTGGGTCGCTTTCGATAGCTTTGGCGCTGAGCTTGCCGGCAACTGTTCCCGGCCGAGTAGAACTTGTGGCCATGACCTTTGGCGCCGTCACTTTTAGCTTGCTCCTTCAAGGACTGACGATTTCCCCTTTGATGAACCGTCTGAGAATAGAACGACGATGATGTGAGTCGGGCGCGAAAAGCTCGGCTTCACTATTTCCACGACTACTTTCACCACGTCGCGTGGCAACATCCGTGTCCATCTCCCGGATGATATGGCCGCGGGCGATACGAATGGTTCAATGACCTCTGGATGCGCTTTCGTAATGGTGTCCCGCCGCCCAAGTAAGGCGCTTCAGTAAGACCCTTTCGCGACGGTTTATCCTTCACTCCGCGTTCCTTTTCCTTTAATCTCCCAGTGTGGACAAATTTCGCATTCGCGGCGGCAATCCAATCAAAGGTCGCGTGTCGATCAGCGGCGCTAAGAACTCAGCTTTGCCTTGCATGGCCGCGGCGATTCTAACTTCCGAGACCATCACTCTCCATAACATGCCTTACGTGCGTGACATCATCACGATGCGGCGATTGTTGGAAGACATCGGCGCAACGGTGCTGACGCCCGAGTTGCGGACGCACAAGATTTCCGCGGCGCAGGTGGAGTTGATGGCTGCTCCCTACGAACTAGTGAAGACAATGCGCGCGTCGGTGTTGGCGCTCGGTCCTTTGCTGGCTCGATTTGGCAAAGCGCGGGTTTCGCTACCGGGAGGTTGCGCTATCGGAGCCAGGCCAATCGACCTGCATCTCGCGAGTTTGGCCAAACTCGGCGCGGAAGTTTTTCTTGAAGCGGGCGATGTCGTGGCGCGCGTTCCGAGAGATGGATTGATTGGCGCGGAAATCCATTTCGACAAAGTCTCGGTGACTGGCACGGAGAACTTGATGATGGCGGCGACCCTTGCGCGCGGCAAAACGACGATTCACAATGCCGCGCGCGAACCCGAAATCGCCGACCTCGCTGAACTCTTGAACAAGATGGGTGCGCGCGTTCGTGGCGCCGGCACCGCCACAATTCAAGTCGAAGGCGTCGCCGCGCTTGGCAGCGCGGAACATTCCATTATTCCCGATCGCATCGAGACTGGGACTTTCATCGCGGCCGGGGCCATTACTAACGGCGAGTTGGAAATCAAAGACTGCCGGCCCGAACATCTGTCGGCAGTAATCAGCAAGTTACGCGAAGTGGGCGTCGAGATTGAGGAAGTCAACCAAAGCACTCTATACGTGCGCTGTTCTGAGCGTGGATTGAAAGCCTCTGATCTGGGCACCGAGCCCTATCCCGGTTTTCCCACGGACATGCAAGCGCAATTTATGACGCTGATGACTCAAGCGCAGGGACGTTCGATAATCACGGAAACTATTTTCGAGAATCGTTTCATGCACGCCTCAGAACTTCAGCGCATGGGCGCCCGAATTCAGATTAGCCGCGACCAGGCGATTGTTGACGGACCAGACAAATTAATTGGCGCACGCGTGCAGGCTTCCGATTTGCGCGCTTCGGCATCGCTGGTCCTGGCCGGGTTGATTGCCAAAGGCGAAACTCAAATCGACCGCGTATATCACATCGATCGCGGATACGAAAAGATTGAAGCCAAACTGAAAGAAGTCGGCGCCGACATCGACCGCGTGCGCGAATCAGTCACGGCGCCGCTCGCGCCCGTCGGCCTGGATGCGGTGGTCGCGTGACGTGAGTAAGACACCACCGGGTGTGATAACATCGGGCCCAGTTAACCTAACAGGATCAAGCGGAGATTCAATGTCAGCGCAACTCGAAAAGTGGCATTTCAACGTTGAGCAGTATTACCGCCTGGCGGAAGTAGGAGTGCTAAAGCCAGACGACCGCGTCGAGCTGATCGAAGGAGAGATCGTCAAGATGAGTCCGATTGGCAGCCCTCACGCAGCGTGTGTAACTCGAACAAACCGTTTATTCCAAAACACCTTTGCGCAACGAGCCGTGATTTGGGTGCAGAATCCCGTCAGGCTCAGCGATTTCTCGGAACCTGTGCCGGATGTAGCGCTGCTCAAGCCTCGTGACGACTTCTACGCGGAGCATCTCCCAACAGGCGAAGATGTTTTACTGATTATCGAAGTGTCTGACTCTACGATCCTGTCCGATCGCAATGTGAAGATGCCGTTGTATGCGCGCGCCGGAATTCCTGAAGCGTGGCTGGTAAATTTACCCAAGAAGATGATCGAGGTCTATTACGACGTGACAGATGGCCGCTACCGGAAATGTTTGAAGTTCAAGCGCGGAGAAGTCCTGGTTTCACCGACTGTTCCCGCTCTTTCATTGAAAGTTAGCGAGATTATCGGCTAGTCTGACATCGAAAACATGAGCGAACAAGATTGCCTTTTCTGCAAAATCATCAACGGCAACGCTGCGGCCGACGTGGTTTATCAGGACAACCGCTGCGTCGTCATTCGCGATATTAATCCGCAAGCCCCGACGCACGTGCTGGTCATTCCGCGCGAACACATTGAATCTCTCGATGATGCTTCGCAGAAAGACGAGACTCTGCTTGGTCACCTGCTACGAATCTCCGCGCGCGTCGCGAATGAGCATGGACTGAGTGATAGCGGCGGTTATCGCGCCGTAATCAACACGGGACGCGGCGCGGGACAATCAGTGTTTCATCTTCACGTTCACGTGCTCGGCGGCCGCGAGATGACCTGGCCCCCAGGCTGACCTTGTGGAGTGCGCCGGCAGAGCGGAGCGGCGACGGCGCTTTGGGCGTTCGATAGAGGCACTTCAGCTAATTTAGAAAGAGTATCGATAATCCAAAGCGCCGTTGCCGCTCCGCTCTGCCGGCGCACTCCACACACTTCTCATGCCGGAAGCAACTCGGGCTGTTTCATTCGCAGGTCCGCTCGCGCCTTCATCCATTCAACAACATCTTCCATGCCGCCAAGCTCAACGTCTGAGATCGGCAACGCGCCCTTGTTGACAAGTTCTTTATTCCCAGGCGCAACGCTGGCATCCGATCGAACAAAGACGGGACACCAATCCGCCTTCAGCGCTTCAACGGCTCCCGCCCACGTTCCGCCTTTTTGATAATCGCTCGAAACGATGACTGCAAAATCCGCTGCGCCATAGATGATTTTGTTTCGGCCCATTGCCGCGCCCACAGAAAAACCATTGTCGGGACGGTAGGGCGTCAGCAAGACTAGCCGGCCATCTGCTACCAGCTCACGAACATCAGGTTGTCGGATTGACTTCGAAAGACTGTCGGCCAGGACACCGGCGGCATGACCGCCGGAATCCAACCCAGCCTGCATCGAAACGCGATCAGTGCCGCGCGCGCCTCCGGAAACAACTGTGACTGAAGCTCGCGCGCATATCGCTCCCAAGTGCCGCGCAAAGGCTGCGCCTGATTCTTCGAGATTGCGAGAGCCCACCACTGCGATCATTGACTGATGAAAAATCGTCAGTTCTCCAGCGCCAAACAATACCGGCGGCGCCTGATGCTTGAGGGTCTTTCGAATGCGCGCCGGATAAGCGTCGTCTACGCGCGTCACACACCAGATGCCAATGTTGGCCAGGTTCTCCAACTCAAGCGCGATAGTTCCTCCCCGCGCGAGCAATCGAACAATCCGCTCCGCCTCGGAAAGTACAAGGCCCAGTTCTTTTGCCAGCTCTTGAGCTGCTACGCCCAGCAATGCGGAACTCTTTCAAAGTAAGCGGCGCGTCGTTGTGCTCTTCGCCCCATCCGAGTTGCGAACACAACATGACCATCGTCATGCCGTCTTCGTTCAATAGTTCGCGTGCGTCATTCATGAGTCACCCGGTGTCGCCTTTGCCAACGCGAAAGGAAACACTGGCCCGCTGCCCTTGATGCGCAGCAATGCGCCCACCATTGTCAACGTCCAACCTGAATCGATCACGTCATCAACCAGAATGACAGGCGCCGTCAGAATATCACGCTCGATGGAAAATGCTTCAAGCAGATTGCGTGCCTGCTGCGCGCTGTTTTCCATCCGTTTCTGCGGTTCAGTTTCGCGGATCTTTTCGACTGCGGGCCGAAACGAAAAGTTGAGTCGCCGCGCCAACCGGTGTGCAAAATCTCCGACCAGCAATGGATTTCGTTTTGATGGAACACAAGTGATCCATTCCGGCGCAGGTTGTGGCTGCCAGCGATCGCGAATCATCTTTGCCGCTGCCTCGACTAACTGATCGCTGAAGTGCCGCGCCTCGTACTTGCCTTCCGCCACTACACGACCCCAGCCAGCATCGCCGTAGATGCACAACGCTCGACCTTCTTCCGGTCGCAGATGATCGGGAATAGTTGTCTTGGCTTTTCCCTCTCTTGACAGTGCTATGGCTTCGGGCATTGCCTTCTGTATCTGCATCAGCGTGGCGCCTGGCCATTGTTTGCGCGGCTCGATGATTACAGTATCTCCGCGCAAAAACTCTATAGCGCCGCGAATCAGGTCAGCAGGCGCCGATTGCCGCTTCGTGCGGCCGGTGCAGTTCATACATTTGCCGCAGCGAGCAGGCTCAAGATCGTCAAGAGAGCGCGCCAGAAACTCCATCAGACAACCGGAATGATCGACGTAACGTTTAATTTGTTCCAGCTCTGCCCGCCGATTCGCTGTCACTTGCTCTGAGTGCAACAAGTCCGGCGTCCACGCGTTCGGCGTGCGCACATAAATGGTCTTGTCCTTCGTGACTGCGCCATCGACCTCTAAGAGCTTCAGCGCTTTCTCAATTACTCCTCTTCGATAATTCAATCGCCCCATAATTTCATTGATGCTCGCGCCGGCGCCGCGCTCAAGTTCTCGCAACACTTGCAGCATCGTTTCTGCGGGCGGAAAGGCCGAGCGGATGAAATAGTCCTGAATCTCGTCATCCTCGTGACCGTTCAGAAGAATGCCGTACGCCTCGTCCACCGCGCGACCGGCGCGGCCCACTTGCTGATAGTACGCAATGACTGATCCGGGCCTTTGAAAGTGAATGACAAAACCGAGGTCAGGTTTGTCAAAGCCCATTCCCAATGCGACCGTTGCCACGAGCGCCTTGCACTCGTTAGCCAACAACATTCGCTCTGATTCCTCTTTATCTTCACTCTCGACATCTGAATGATATTCACGCGCCACGATACCATTTTGCTGGAGCCAGGCGGCTACGCGGCGCGTGTCTGAAATCGTCAGGCAGTAGATGATGCCCGAGCCGGGAAGTTTGGGAACAAAGTGGGCCAACCAAGCCAATCGTTCGCTCTGGTCGCTTAGCTTGATGCTGAAAAGCTTCAATGAAGCGCGTATTAGCGGCCCGCGTTGCACTTGCAGGTTGCGTATCTGCGCGACGACATCCTGCACCACACGATTATTGGCAGTCGCAGTAGTGCATATGACCGGCACGCTCGGTGGCAGCCGCTCGAGCACTCGGACGATTCGCCGGTAGTCGGGTCTGAAGTCGTGTCCCCAATCTGATATGCAATGGGCCTCATCGACGATGAATAAGCCAATGCTTTTCTGAAAGCGCTGCAGCACGTGGCGAATGAATTCCGGATTCGCTAAGCGCTCAGGCGAAATGAGCATGATGTCGCACTCGTTTCGCGTAAGCACGGACTGTGCTGCTTCCCATTCGTCGCGGTTTTCACTGTGAATCGTGACGGGGCGCAAGCCGATGTTTCGCGCGGCCTCGATTTGGTTTCGCATTAACGCCAGCAGCGGACTGATCAGCAAGGCCGGGCCCGAGCCGCCGTCCCGGAGGATCTTCGTAGCGATAAAATAAACGATGCTCTTGCCCCAACCAGTGCGCTGCACGACTAAGACACGTTGCTTGCGCATGGCAGCCGCTTCGATGGCTTCCCATTGACCATCGCGAAACGACTTGTCCGCGCCGAGCATTTGGCGTAGTAGCGATTCGGCTTCCGTTCTGTTCATGTAAGTCGTTCCGTAATGAAGAGAGTCTGGGGACTCGTGTTACCACCAAATAGTCAAAGTGTCGAGGAAAAATGAGAGAGAATAAGTTAACTCCCTCTCCCTTGGAAGATGGCCTGGGCTTTGCACCAGTAATAGCTAGGAAACTCCGCTGGAGTTAAATGTCTATAGATTCTAACGTCCCGAGGTTCTCAGAACTCCTTTAGGAGTTCAATGAGGGTCGTGGCTCAAAGATGCTTCGTCGCATTGCACTCCTAAAGGAGTGCGAGACCAAGTCTCATTGATCCTGCTATAAACATTCAACCACTACGTGGTTGTTATCAGAACCTGCTCCACAAGGGAGAGATCATCAAACAAAGCGCGCGCCGATTTCTCAGCGCGCGCTCTTTGCTTCCAACTGCATTAAGAACTATTCCCGAACGCTGCGGCGGCGATCTGTAGGTTCGGTCAATCGCACCGGCACGGTCAGGTGCCGTCCGTTGCGGACAACTTCGACGTTCACCGTGTCGCCGACTTGATGTTTGTCGAGAACTTTGAAGAGGTCGTCATTATTCTTGACCTTCTCGCCCTCGATGCCCACGATGATGTCACCAAATTCAATATCGCCCTCTTCCGTTTGTACGGTGCCGCGCAAACCGGCATTAGCGGCGCCGCCACCAGGCTGCACTTGCAGAATCAGCACGCCATCGGAGACGGGCATGCGAACCTGATTTGCCAGCGGCGCGACATCGCGCGGGATAATGCCAAGCTTGGGCCGGCGCACTTCGCCACTGCGAATCAGTTGAGGAATGATGCGTTTAGCAATGCTCACCGGAATCGCGAATCCGACTCCAGCAGACGCGCCGGATGGTGAAAGGATTTGCGAGTTTATGCCGATCATGCGACCGTGAGAATCCAGCAGCGGACCGCCCGAATTTCCAGGATTGATTGAGGCGTCCGTTTGGATTGCGCCTTCGATCTGACGATTATTTTGCGCCCGAATCGGTCGTTCCAGGCCGCTGATGACTCCCGTTGTCAAAGTGCGATCGAGTCCAAATGGATTGCCGATCGCCAGCACCTTCTGGCCTACATTAAGTCTGTCCGAGTCGCCCATCGGAACAATCGTAAGCGCTTCCTTGGGCGCTTCCGACAGACGAATAACTGCCAAATCAGTATCAGCATCGACCCCAACTACTCGGGCAGCATATTTCTTCTCGCCGCCGAGACTCACACTCAGTTTCTGCACGTTCTCGAGGCAATGAGCATTAGTGACAATGTCGCCTTGCTCATCGATGATCGAACCCGAGCAGGTGCCTTCCTGAGGCTCAACCATCAACCCGAAGAATCCCCGCACCATTGCCGTGGCACTAATATTAACGACACCGGGCGAAATCGATTTATAAACCTCGATGTTGTTCTGCTCGTCCGTGCCCATCGACGGCTCGGTGATGTTCGACGGAGTAGAAGTCGAGAACGCCGAACTCAGAGGTTGCAGGCGTTCCCACAGTTGCTGAACTGCCATGACGCTGCCCACGGCAAATAACGCAGAAGCCAGGGCGATAACCAGAATTTGGCGTCCGGTAATTTTGTACATAAAGCTTTCGTTCTCCTTTAGATACTTAACTTCCTCGAATCGCGTTGCTTAAGATGCACCAGCCTTAGTTTACGGTTGCGCAGCCGGCAATTGCAAAACGCGCGAACTGTGACACAGGTTCCCGGAAACTGGGAAGATCTAATAGGTAGAAACCCGACTGTCGGGGAGGGTGCAGAAAAACTGGGTTGGACAGATTCTCAGGAGAACAGGGTAAGCAAGGCGTAGGGCAGATTGGTCATGTAGTTAACAGCGGCTAATGGCTGCGACCAGCCGAGCGCGGACATCCCCGTGGCTGCATGCACCAGCATCAGGGCAGCATAAATCGTGAGCACCAGGCGCATGCCGCGGCGTGCGAGCGGCATATGCGAGCAACGATAAAGTGTATAAGCGGCAAAAGCGCCGACCAATAATTTCACCAACATGAACGGGGCATCGCCAACTTTTAGCAACTGTCCCATCAAGCCATTTCCTTCGGTCGCGATATTTGAATGAACCCAGAGAAGCGTGAGTTGCGCATCGAGCCAATTCAGCACAAAGAGCAGAAGGCTTTTTGCCAGAGCGCCCATTTTTTAGGAGTAATGCTCTCCTTCCTCAAAAATTGTCGAACGTCTGCCTTTCCGAACTGCGAAACCTCCGAGCCGTTTAGCTCTGAGGTTCCGCCGTCCGTACGGGAAGAAACGAGACTCGCTTCGTGCTACCCGAAGTAAAGTTTCAATGGCGATTGTCTTCCGAACATGTAGTCACAAGTTGTTAACTTGATCTGTATACATGCGGAAATTATCCAATTCGCGCCGCAGTTTTTCCGATTCGATATAAAGCGTAATATAAGATGAGCGCACTAGCAAGAACCCGATGACGATCTCGATTACCAATGCAATCTCTTTAGGGGCCCAACTCCTGGGGGTCGCCGGCGTTGACCAAGCGCGCATGGAAGCCGGTTCGCTGCTGGCCCATGTGCTGAGTCGCGACCGCACATTCATCATCGCGCACGCAGAGGATGCGCTGACCGATGAACAGATGGTGCTGTTTCGAAGATTCGTTGGACGGCGAGCGCAGGGCGAGCCTTTGCAGTACATCACCGGACGTCAGGGGTTTTTCACCCTCGAGTTTGAAGTTACGCCTGACGTGCTGATTCCGCGACCGGAAACCGAAATCATCGTTGAGACAGCCTGGGAACTATTGCGAGACCAGGCGCAGCCATTCGTCGCTGACATCGGCACCGGCTCGGGCTGCATCGTGATTTCATTGCTTAACGAATTGCCGAACGCGCACGCCGTCGCAGCCGACACCTCTCCGGCAGCTCTGCGAGTTGCACGACAGAATGCCGAACGTCACGGCGTCGCCGATCGGCTGACGTTGCTGGAGTCAGATTGTTTTTCGGCGCTGCAGCCGGTCGGTCAATTCAGCTTGATTGCGTCCAACCCACCATACGTCTCAGATAACGAAATCGACGCGATGCAGCGCGAAGTACTTTACGAACCGCGCGCGGCGCTTTTTGCAGGTCCGGACGGACTGGCAGTTATTCGGCGGCTGCTGCGTGATGCGCCCCTATTTCTGCAACGAGACGGCTATCTGGTTCTAGAGATCGGATTCGGGCAGAGTGAAGCCGTGAAGAAATTGATTGATCGAAATGCTTGGAAACTAGTTGAAATCCGCGAGGATCTCCAAGGCATACCCCGCACGGTCGTGTTACAGAACCGCGAGCGGTAGCGACCGGTTCACATAGGAGCCGCAACCAGCCGACCACTTTTCGGCGTTCTCATTTACGCCCGCAGTTAGCTCTCTCACCTGTGGCGATGATATCCTTTGCCCTCCCCGGATCGAGTCAGGAATGCTAGCGCAGTTCAAACATCTACGGCGTGTTGTCATCACTGGCATGGGTTGTGTCACGCCGATCGGGATTGGAAGGGAAGCGTTTTGGTCGGCATTGCAACGCGGCGAAAGCGGCGTGCGACGGATCGAGTCGTTCGACGTTTCGAATTCGCCGGTGAAGATCGCTGCCTACGTGCGCGATTTCGATTGGCAGTCACAACTTGGTCCGAAAGATCGCAAACATGTGCCGCGCACAGTTCCGCTGGCTCTCGCGGCGGCGCGTGAAGCGTTTCAGGATGCAGGTATCGCTCCTACCGATCTGTCTCTGGAGGAACGACAGCAAATCGGCGTGGTGCTGGGAACAGGTGGGGGCGGGCTGCCATTCGTCGAGGATCATTACGCAATCTGGTATCAAGGCGGTTCGCATTCCAAGGCCAGTGTTTACATCATTCCCGCAGCGACCCACGGCACTCTATCAAGCGAGCTTTCGATGGCTTTTGGATTGCGCGGTCTCTCACACGTGATCTCGACCGGATGCACGAGTTCAACTGATGCCATTCATTATGCGGCTGAACACGTCGCGCTGGGCCGACAGGAGGTAATGATCGCAGGCGGGGTTGATGCGCCGCTGGCGCCGGGGATTCTCGCGGGATTCAATCTTCTGACCGTGCTCACCACCGACTGGAATGATGAGCCGCATCGCGCTTCGCGCCCATTTACTCGTAATCGGTCGGGCATGGTGCTCGGCGAAGGCTCATGGATTTATGTGCTCGAAGAATTTGAACGCGCGAAGCACCGCGGCGCCAAAATATATGCGGAGATCATCGGTTACGGTTCGACGTGCGACGCTTATCATCGGGTGCGCTTACAGGAGGGCGGCGACGAACCAGCGCGCGCAATGACTCTGGCGATGAATGACGCCGGCATTGATCCAAGCGAAATCGATTACGTGAATCTGCACGGCACCTCGACGGTTCTCAATGACCGCATCGAGACGAATGCGCTGAAGATCGCGCTCAACTGCGATTCCCACCGCATTCCCATGTCGGCAACCAAGTCACAGGTCGGTCATCCGCAGGGCGCAAGTGGAGCGGCGGGTTTGGCCGCCGCTTTGTGCGCCATGCAGACGGGAGTAATTCCGCCAACGATCAATCTCGACGAGCCCGACCCCGATTGCGATCTCGATTACGTTCCCATCGAAGCCCGTGATGCGAAGGTGCGCACAGCCTTGTGCAACTGCATCGGCTTTGGATCGAAGAACAGCGCGCTGGTGGTCCGACGAGTGTGAAGATATGTCCGCAGATTACGCAGATTTCACCGATTGGCGTAAGAGATAAAGCCCATTAACATCGCTTAAATTTTTATCAGTTAATCTGTGTAATCAGCGAAATCGGCGGATATCATGCTGGAAAAGTTCCGTCAACGCAGTTACGAACTCGAACATCTCGACAAGGGCGATTACACGCCGGAAGAATACGAAGGCTGCATAGTCGAGTTGCAGTGGGTAAATGAATGGCTGGGCGATGCGAGCGCGCTGCGTCATTCACTGCTGAAAGAGATTGCCCGTGCGAAATTGAAATCATTTTCAGTTCTTGACGTCGGCGCTGGATCGGGCGAGCTGTTGCGGGTTGCGGCGAAGTGGGCGCGGGAAACGGATCGCAAAGCATCATTGGTCGGTCTGGAGTTGAATGCGCGATCCGCGAAGTCGATTATCGAAGAGTCTCGCGAGTTTCCTGAAATCGCTTCAGTGCAGGCAGACGGCTTCGCGATTCCCTTTTCACCCGAGGCGTTTGATTATGTGATTCAGTCGCTGACGCTGCACCATTTTGATGATGAAGGCGCGGTTAGGATTCTGCGCGAAATGAATCGGGTGGCGAAGCGTGGCCTCTTCGTAATCGATCTGCATCGTAACCCGATCGCATATTTTCTCTATACGACGGTCGGTCATCTGTTTTTGCACAATCGGCTGATACGTGAAGACGGCGCGTTGTCGATTCTGCGGAGCTTCAAGCCGGATGATGGAAGAGATTGGATGGAAGGCAAATCTTGATTGGGTCAAAGTTGAGAAACATTTTCCCTCGCGTTTGGTGCTAAGTGCTGGTAATGCAGGCTCACAATAAGGCTTCTAGTGGAACGTTCGTATTCCCTCTCCCAAAGAGAGAGGGCCGGGGTGAGGGCTTAGCGAGCGAGCATTGAAACAAATTTCCTTTGCCTGTCTAAACTTAGTCAGGCGAAGGAAGGAGACTAAAAAGGTTGGGTTTCGCTAAGCCCTCACCCTTACCCTCTCCCAAAGAGAGAGGGGACATTGCAACATGAGCGCCTCATTCGATTATGACGTAATCATTGCCGGTGGCGGACCGGCGGGTTCCAGCGCGGCGATTCATCTGGCGACGCGCGGCGCGCGCGTGTTGTTGGCAGAGCAAAAGAAATTTCCGCGCGCGAAGCTTTGCGGTGAATTCATCTCGCCGGAATGCGCGCTTCACTTTGAGAGACTAGGGATCGTCGATCAGATCTTTTCGGCGCGGCCAGCTCGCTTGACCGAAACAGTTTTCTATTCCCGCCGCGGCAAAAGCGTTAGCGTGCCGAGCGCGTGGTTCGGAGCCAACGGGGTCGCGCTTGGGCTCAGTCGCGCTGAAATGGATGCACGTCTGCTGCGTCGTGCCGGCGATGCCGGTGCGCATGTCCTCGAAGACGCGCAAGTAACCAATTTACTATTCGATGACGCAGCGGTTAGGGGGGTCGTCGTGAAGCAAGGTGGGCGCGAATCCCGCTATCACGCGCCCGTAACGCTCGATGCAACGGGACGTACTCGAGCGCTGGCGCGGCGTGCAGAGCGTAACGGAACGAAACTTCATCGCGCGCCATTAGTCGCCTTCAAAGCTCATTTTGCTGATACGACCGTCGCGGCTGGCGCCTGCGAGATCTATTTTTATCGTGGCGGTTACGGTGGGTTGAGCAGCATCGAAAACGGCCTTAGCAATCTATGTTTCATCGCTTCGGCTCGAGACGTGCGCGCCTGTGGCGCCGACGCTGAACGAGTAGTGCGCGAAGTCGTTTGCCAAAACCAGCGCGCCGCCAAAACGCTGCGAAACGCGAAGGCCCAAACTCCGTGGCTGGCGGTCACCCTCGAGAAATTCGGCCGGCATAAGCTGTCGCCGGCAAAGGGATTGCTCACGATCGGAGATGCTGCTTCATTCATCGACCCATTCACCGGCAGCGGAATGCTGATGGCTCTGGAGAGCGGTGAGTTGGCGGCGAATGTCATTTCCAATCATTTAAGCGGATCGGTGAAAGATATCGATGAACTCAGCGCGAAGTATAAAGCTGCGTATAAACAAAGGTTTGATTCACGACTAAGAGTCTGTTCGCTAATGCGGCGGGCTGCTTTCACTCCCGGGATCGCGGCGATCGCGATTCGTGTGTTTGGACTGAGCGACCATGTTCGTCACGTCATCGCCCGCGGAACTAGACGCCCGTCCAAAGCAAATGTGGCTTCATTAGATTAACCGGCAAAACGCTCGTTCCCTTAAGAAATCCTTGCCAAGCGGCGAGTTTTCCTGTAAAAACGGCGTGCGTTTGAATCTCGCACATCGCAGGATTCCTTTTTGATTGATTAGGCTGGCAACGCGATGAAAGCCGGCGCCTGGCAGCATTCATGTCTTCCCAAATTCACCGCGCGCGGGTCGCGCCGGAGATTCAACAGCGTTCAGAATTTCCAAATGTAATTCGGAGAGGAGAAACGACAATGGTGTTTTCCCCCAAGCAGTGGCTCAGAATATCAGCACGGATCTTGTTAGTTGGCTTAGCGATATTCACGTTTGTTACCGCAGCGATGTCGCAAGCCCAATCGAACGCGGCAGATTTGCAGGGGGTCGTGCGCGATCCAAAGGGCGCAGTAGTAACTAATGCGACTGTCACGGCGCGAAATATAGCAACGAACGTGTCCCGCGAGGCGACGACTAATGACGACGGCTTTTACAAGATAGTCAATCTCGCACCGGGTGATTACGAAATCACGGTTAGCGTCAGCGGTTACAAGACAGCGGTGATTCAAGCCGTTAATCTGACCGTCGGCCAAACTGCGAATCAGGATATCGCTTTGGAAGTCGGTGATATTACCGCCAGAGTGACGGTGACTACTGCTGCCCCGAACGTCGTCGAAACTACGAACACCGCGGTGTCTTCAACGATCGATCGACAACGAATCGAGAATCTCCCGATTAACGAACGGAACTATCTTTCGTTTGCGTTAACTTCATCGATGGTCGGTCGTGACAACGGCAGACCGATCGGACCGGCGCCGACTTCAGGCTTGAATTTCGGCGGCCAGCGCGGTCGTTCCAACCTGGTTCAGGTTGACGGCGCCGACAACACGGATAATTCAGTAAACGCGGCGCGCTCTACGGTCAGTCAGGAAGCCGTGCAGGAGTTTCAGGTAGTCACCAACTCCTTTGCGCCTGAATTTGGCCGCTCATCGGGCGGAGTCGTGAATGTTGTGACCAAGAGCGGCACGAATGATTGGCGCGGCAACCTCTTTGGCTTCCTGCGCCACAAGAGTTTTCAGGCGCGCAACCCATTCGCGCCCATCACTAAGCCGCCCTTTACGCGCGCGCAGTATGGCGCCACACTCGGCGGGCCATTGCTCAAGGATCGCACGTTCATCTTCGTCTCTTTTGAGCAACGTCAGCGTCATGAGTCCGGCTTTTTTACGAGCAACGTCTCTCAGGGTTTGACTGGGTCCGTGACGCTCCCACCTCTCGCTCCGGGCTTTCCGAGTCAGACGCTTAGAAATGTCACACCAGCCCAGGCAGCCTACATTAATGGTTTGCTGGCTAATTCGGCCACCGCACCACTCGGGATCGCCTATGCATACCTTGCTTCGGGCGGCGGAAGCACGGCGCTGACCGGGTTCAATCCTTTACTTGCAACCGGGGCGCCGTTTACGCCCGGTACTATTATTGGGAGCCGTTTTTTTCTTAGCGGCGCTCCGATTCCTTTGAGTACCGCAAACAGCCAAGGCCAATTGATCGCGTTTCGGCCCTTGCAATCGCTCCAAACAGTTTTTCCGGTTACTGACAAGACTACTTTCAATTCATTTCGTTTGGATCATTTGATCACGAAAGAACATCACCTCTCGTTTCGCTTTGGATATAACCCGAGCACGACGACGGGCATTCAGGTTGAATCGCAAAACCAATCGCTGGGCCAGAACGATGTTTCGCGGACGGGAATTCAAAAGCTGAAGGATTATGCGGCCGTGGCCACGCTGGCTTCGACGCTCTCCAGCAAGACGGTCAACGAATTGCGGTTCAACTTTGGCGAGCGCCGCGCCTTGTTCAAATCACAGAACGGTGACGCGGTGGCTTTCAATATCTCAGGAACGGCATTCATCGGCCGCGAATTATTCTCGCCGGTAATTCGCACCGAAACTCGCTACGAATGGACCGATAACTTAAATATTCTGGTCGGGAATCACACCTTCAAGTTCGGAGGAGATTACGCTTCGGTAAATATTCCATCTGCTGTTTTTGAATTGAACTTTGCGGGCCTCTTCAATTTCGGCGGCTTGGGTGGCTGCACCTTGGTGGCGCAACTTTGTTCTCCTGGACTTCCCACGCCACCCGACTTTACGCCCGTCCAACAATACGGCCTTGGATTCCCGATTAACTTCATTCAGGGCTACGGTAATCCAGTCAGCCGGATTAGCAACAAACCGATGGCCTGGTTCGCGCAGGACTCTTGGAAGATTCGGCGCAATGTGACCTTTAACTATGGAGTCCGCTATGACTACGAGTTGACGCAGCAGGTTGCGCCGGTTGGTTTTCGCGATCCGTTGTCGGGCATCAACCTCTCCGCGAGCGACATATTGGCCGCACAGGATGCGGTCAATGTGCAGCAGGGACTTCCGCGCGACAAGAACAACTTTGCGCCACGGCTAGGTCTCGCCTGGGATATTAAAGGCGACGCGAAAACCGTCGTGCGCGCAGCCGCGGGAATGTTCTACGATCACCCGCTGTTGGCGATTGCCTTTAACTCAGATATCGCCGATGCGGCGCAACAACAACAGGGCATTCTCACCCCGGGCAGTCCTGATCCGCGATCTTTGGTGAATGCCGTGCAAGTCTTTCAGGGTACGGTGGTCGTATGCAATTTCGCGGGCGCGATTCCCGGTGTTAATTGCACGCCGGGAGTTGCTCCGACCGCGCAATATCAGACCGGGCGACAGCGCTTCAATGACCAGACGTTTCCAGGATTTGGTCCGGTACTGCCATTCACTGTACCAGTCAACAAAGACTTCAAATACGCCTACGCCAATCAGGCCAATTTGACGATCGAGCGGCAGTTAACCAAGGACATGTCGATCTCGGCCGGTTATCTTTTTGTCGGCGCGCATCATCTGCCACATCCCCTCGACGTCAATGCGCCGCGAACAGATTTGCAGATCCAGAACTTTCAACGGTACGCGAACCGCCTGCCCACGACCACGACGGAAGCCCTGCTTGTCGGCGGCACTTGCCCCGGACCGACT
>QHXG01000400.1 GCA_003222845.1 Acidobacteriota bacterium
CACGACTCGACGCTACAGCAGCAGGAATTCAACCGCGCGTTTGTGCTAATGCAGTACTTCGGTTACCTGCGGAGAAACCCAAACGATGCCCCTGAGCCGACGCTCGACTTTCAGGGTTACAACTTCTGGCTGAATAAGCTCAATGGCTTCAACGGCGATTTCGCTCAAGCAGAAATGGTAAAGGCCTTCATCACCTCTGCTGAATACAGAAAACGGTTCGGACCATGAAGGTAACTGCACGAAGCGGCTTGTCTTGGCACATTGGCACAGTCACGCTGCAGATTACCGACCCTCTGCTACCGCGGTGATTCGCTGGCCACTGGAGGCTTCACCACGATCGCGGGAATATTCTGATCCTTGACCAGCTGATTGAATGCCGGCACATCAGTCTTCATAATCTGCGACAGCTTCTGAAGTTGCGAGTTGATTTGAGCGGCCAGTTCATCATAGACCGCGAAAGACTGCTCGTTTGGTGGCGTGTCAGATCGCGAGACGACGCCGAGCAAGGCCGCCAGTTTGTTGTTTAGCCGGATCGGAAAATTCAGAGGGTCCTGACTGCTTTGGTTCTTCGTCTGATAGAGCGCTTCTTCAACCTCAGTAAGCTTTTTGTTCAGGGCGGTACCGGCATCGGCGATGGGCTTCGACTGAACTCCGACGCGCTTAACCAGATCATCAACTTGCCTCTTCACGTCGCGAATCTGAATGATTGCGTTGTGGGTTTCGGTGAGCTGGTCGCGAATCTTGAGCGCCAGGTCCAATTGCTTTGAATAATCCGCGGCGGTCGTCGCCAAACGCGGATCGGGTTTGATTGCAAACGTCTCAGACATGGTCTGGCCATCGACGGTAAGCTTCACTTGATAACTTCCCGGAACGACGCGCGGCCCGCGGGTCTCGCCGGACCAAAGAATCACGCCGGGAAAACGCACTGCATCAGGATAGCGCAGGTCCCAAACAAAACGATTCAGACCAACGTCAGTCGTCACGCGCACGGGCGCGCCGCCTCCGAAGAATGCTGCCTCTTCGCCTGAGGGCTCCGGTGGTTGTTCGGTCGGCAAAAGGACTTGCGCGGCGCCCGGAGGTGGACTTGGCTGTGGCCTGGGCGCGCGGGCGGTATATTTGCGAATTGACTTGCCATTCGAATCAAGAAACTCAAGCACAACGTCGCTGGTTGGTCTTGATTTCAGCGAGTAGTAAACAATGACTCCATTCGGTGGGTTCTTGCCGATAGTCGCGGTCGCCGGCAGAATGAATCCGCCACCACCAGGCATGCGATAGGCATCCTTCGGCTTGAAGAGATGCACGTCGCTCGCGGCTTTGAATCCGCCGGCGTCCATCAATTGATGCAGCGCCGGCAGATCGTCGAAGATCCAGAAGGCTCGGCCCTGCGTCGCCGCAACCAATTCTTTTTCGCGCTTATGAATCGCGAGATCAGTGATCGGAGTTACCGGAAGGTTAAATTGCATCGATTGCCAGTTCGCGCCGTCATCGAATGAAACGTAGATGCCAGTCTCAGTGCCGGCGTAAAGCAATCCGCGCTTGTTAGGATCTTCGCGAATCACGCGCGTGAACGCGCCGTCAGGAATGCCGTTGGTAATCTTCTTCCAACTCTTTCCATAGTCACTCGTCTTGTAGAGATATGGTTTGTAGTCGTCATACTTGTACATCGTTGCCGCGACATAAGCCGTGCCCGCATCAAACGGCGAGGCGTCAAGCGAATTGATCTGAATCCATTCCGGCATGATGTCTTTACCCGGCGTAACATTCGACCAGTTCTTGCCACTATCACGCGTCAAATAAACCAAGCCATCGTCGGAACCGCTCCAAATGGTTCCGCCCTGGACCGGCGACTCCATCACGGTAAAGATCGTGTCGTAATACTCGATGCTGGTGTTGTCTTTCGTAATCGGCCCACCAGACGACGCCTGCTTTGATTTGTCATTGCGCGTAAGGTCGGGACTGATTATTTCCCAACTCTGTCCTTCATTCGTTGATTTGAACAGGACGTTCGCGGCCGCATAAAGCGTGTTGGGATCGTTCGGAGAGAACAGCAGCGGGAAGTTCCATTGAAATCGATACTTTGATTCACTCGCGCCACCGCCCATCGGATTGTTCGGGTACGGATTCACGTCGCGCAATTGCCCGGTGTGATGATCGTAACGCGTCGTCAGCCCGTCGTATGAACCTGCGAACACAATGTTCGAGTCCTTTGGTGAGGGTGCAATCCAGCCTGATTCTCCACCGCCCACATCGAACCAATCGCGCTCCGTAATACCATTCTCGGTCGTGCGGCTGGCGATACGCACAGTCGAGTTGTCCTGCTGCGCGCCATAGACGTGATAGGGAAAGTCGTTGTCAAGCGCAACGCGATAGAACTGTGCCGTTGGTTGATCCTGCTCACTCCAG
This sequence comes from Acidobacteriota bacterium, assembly GCA_003222845.1. Classification (GTDB taxonomy): domain Bacteria; phylum Acidobacteriota; class Blastocatellia; order Pyrinomonadales; family Pyrinomonadaceae; genus UBA11740. The sequence goes on from QHXG01000400.1 coordinate 2,404, forward strand.
CTTCGGCCGCCGTTGAACGAAACATTCGCGCCGCCGTCGTTGCTTTCGATCATTCGGTTCGGATCCTCGGGAGCAATCCAAAGGTCGTGGTTGTCGCCGTGAGGCACGCCTATGCCGGTGAACGTGCGCCCGCCATCGTTCGATCGATAGAAACCGGTATTCAGAACGTAAACCGTGTCGGCGTTCTTTGGATCGGCGTAAATGCGCGAGTAGTACCAGGCCCTTTGACGCAGGTTGCGTTGCTCGTTAGTCTTTGTCCAGGTCTTGCCGCCATCGTCCGAACGAAACACGCCGCCATTTTCGGCTTCGACAATCGCCCACAAACGATCCGGATTCGCCGGAGACACCGTGATGCCCACGATTCCAATCGTTCCGCGCGGTAAACCAGGATTGCGCGTGATTTCAGTCCAGGTGTCGCCGCCGTCGGTCGATTTGAAGATGCCGCTGCCCGGGCCACCACTCTCCAGGGTCCACGGCTTGCGATAAACTTCCCAAAACGCTGCATAGAGCACGTTCGAATTCGTCGGATCGATAATCAGATCGCAAGCGCCGGCTTTGTCGCTGCGAAAGAGAACTTTCTGCCAGGTCTTGCCGCCGTCCTTTGATCGAAAGACGCCGCGTTGTTCATTCGGCGCCCACACATGTCCCTGCGCCGCGACGTAAACGATGTCCGGATTTTTCGGATGGACGCGAATGCGCGAAATTTGCCGCGTGTCTTCGAGGCCGATGTGCTTCCACGTCTTGCCGCCATCAGTCGATTTGTAAACTCCATCGCCGTGCGACACATTGCCGCGAATCGGCGATTCGCCCATGCCGACATAGATCGTGTTCGGATCGGAATCCGATAAACCGATCCCGCCGACCGATCCCGTTCCGAAAACCGAACCGTCAGTGATCGGCTCCCAATTAATCCCGCCGTCCATCGTTTTCCAAACGCCGCCGCCGGTGCCGCCGAAATAAAAAACCATCGGCTGCGACGCGACACCGGTAACAGCGGTCACGCGGCCGCCGCGAAATGGTCCGATCGATCGCCACTGAAAGACCTTCAGCGGATCAGGTGCGCCTGACGATGACGTTGGCCCACTGGCGGATTGTCGTCTCTGGCCTAAGATCGGCGTGGCGAGAAGAGCAAAAATGAAAACCAATGAAACCAGGGACATTGATCGAGACGGACGCAAGTTCTTGAACATTTTGAGACTCCTTCGGACTAGGTTATATCTCCCCAGTGCATTGCTTTTACAGTATCTGTGTCATAGCGCGAAAGATCGTCAACGTCAATCGTCGCAATTCGTGTTTGCTCTCGACCGCCGCTAGCTTGGCGAGCCTGTGCAGCCAGGATGCAGTCTATGTCTAAGCGCTGCGGGCCTGCGGTTCCTTTTCCTTCGTTCCGAACCTTGGCCCATAGTGCTGCAGCTATTAAGTATGTTTCGGAGTTGAGCCTGAGGTAGCCTATATAAGCCGCGAGGCTGTCGAGCCTCGCGATGGATTTCGGCCTATCTAGTCGAATCAACTCACGCCTTAGTTCATAATCAATTATCTCAGGGACTACTACTGCGATCCCCTTACTTAGTAATCCTTCGAGCCATTCATTGCATTCATCTGTTTCAGGTGAGGCTGTAGGATTTGTGATCATGCCAAGAGGTTTTGAGTCGAGGAGAACGAGCATGGCCTACCGTTTCAGTGATATCGATCTTCGTCTAATGCTTGCTCCAACAACTCCCATGTCTCGCGTTGTTCTTGCTGTTCATCTTTGCTCACATTTCGCCAGGAGCGCAGCAGGGCTATCGCAGCGGTGACGGGCTCCTTCCTTTTGTCGAATTCTTTCGTTCGCTTAAGTGACTCCTCCGCTGACAACTTTAGTTTTGGGGGCCGCTCAATCTTCATTTCTATTAGATCTTTCAGCCTTTTTGCCATGTGCTTACTCCCCCATCGCCCATTGGATGTATCGAGTATAACATCGGCGAAGCCAAAACTGAGTCCTTACGGCCCAAGCTGTCGATATCGTTCACGATCGGCATCCGCAATTCGCTCCGAGATTCTCGCTGGCGTGAAAGACTGAATGTTTGGCTTATCGGTGAAGATTCCAAACATCGGCGCGGCCATCGCCTCGTTCGAGTTTAGCGGCTTGAGGCCGAGCAGAATCTCAATCGTGCGCAGCATGCTGAGCTGATCGTAGCGATCGCCGACTAAGGCGCCGCGCTTCACGTATGGGCCGGCCGCAAAGGCGATCGTCCTCGTGGCATCGACGTGGTCGGGGCCATTCTGCGCGTCATCCTCCTCCATCAGAATCAACGATTCTTTCCAAATCGGACTGTGTGAGATGGTTTCGATAACCCGACCGACCGCGGCGTCGTTCTGGGCCATGAACTGATAGGCATCGAGAATTTTTTTCGTGGCGCCATCGGTGTGGTCGTTTGGGAGCCAGATGTATGAAAGCTGGGCCACATGCCCCAACCGCAATTGCGTTTCAAAATCCTTCTTCCATTCGCGCACGCGATCGAGATCGGAGTATTTCAAGTCCCACGAACGAAAACTGAACGGATAGTGATACAGATAATCCGCGAAGCGGCGTCTTAATCGATCATCGCGCTTAAGGACTATCGCAAAGGTGTAGTCGCCAGTCAGAAAATGTGATAGTCGGCTGGGCGAAACCCGGATCGCCAAGCAGTTTGTATGCCCCATCGCGCGTATAAGCCTGCGCGGCATAAGGTCCCGCCAGTTGATTGAATTCCGTGCCGCGATCATCACCAGACGCGGCCACGTCGATCACTTTGGCGTAAAACTTCTTCGATAGCTCGCCTTCAACTCCATATAGCTCGGTGAAGATTTTGTAAGCGCGCGTGAACAGAAAATAATTTTCACCGTAGATGCGATAGTCGACGCCCTTTTCATCCAGACGGTCCCACAGATACGCGGGTGAAGCTGTCGCCGGCACCATCCCAAAAGGATAGCCGCCGCCCACGCAGGTAACTTTCGGCGTCGCGCAAGGATTGTTCTTGGCATTCCAACGGTTCGAGTAGGTAAGATTCCCCAGCCATTCGATGAACGGGCTGGCATAGCCGCTGGTCGTGAAGCTGTGGCCGAGCACGCTGATCTCGCCGTTACAGAAAAAATTATCGAGCGTGACGAACTCATCCGCGAGTTGATGATGAACGGGCGTCACCGAGCGGCCAAAGATCGTCAGCTTTGAATCACCATTGCCGCGCCCCAGATCGCCGAGCACCTGATCGTACGTTCTATTCTCTTTGATGATGTAAAAGATGTATTTAATCGGCAGCTTGAATCCGGCTTTCGAGTCGAACAGCGGCCCGCTTCTATTCACTGTCTCCGTCCAGGCGCGTTGGTTCTTCTGCGCGTCCTTCTGCTCGACGATCGAGACTGTTCCTGTCAGCAACGTGAGCACGTAATCTCCAGTACGGCTGGGTCCGGCGCCCGCCGGACCTTTGGGATTAGGATGACGCGGCCGCACGCCCTTCGCATTGAGCACGAATAATTGCTGTTCGTTTGCCAGCACTTTCGTCGGATACCAACCCGCGGGAATCAGACTCAGTCGTTTATTTGTCTTTCGATCGAAGACTGCTACCGCGTTGATATTTCCCAGCGTTACATAAAGATGTTTCTCATCGACGGCGCAGGAAGTTGGCGCGACGCCAAAGCGGTATCCTTTCTCGGCCAGCGAGATGGTGGAAGTGACTCGATCGTTTTGCGTGTCAACGACCGAGAGGCTGTCCGCGCCAGTATTCACTACGTACAAGCGCCGTCCGTCGCGGCACGATTCCTGAGGCGTGCGGCCAACGGAAATGGTCTTGATCAGTTTTAGCTCTCGATCGAATACGAATACTTTGTCCTCGCCCAAAACGGTAACGAAAAGTTTGCCGCTGATATAGCGCACCGCGTATGGGTAATACCCTGCCTTAGTCTCGCGTTCGATCTTTCCACTGGCGGGGTTAAGCACCGCGAGCCCGCCACCAACGAAACCACCACCCGGTTTCTTGGTCGCCATGTAGCCGACAGCCAGATGCTGCGAATCGATTGGCGCCAGGCCGCCTACGAAGCCGCCGACTTTGTACTCTCGCACAACCTCGAAGTTCTTATCGACGCGGTAAATTTTCTCATCAAAGCCGCCGCTGATGTAAAGGTCGCCATCCGCTCCGACCGCGGCGCTCGGAAAAAGTGAATTCAATCTGATGGTCTTAATAACTTGCGCCGTTTGCGGATCGACGATTGAAACTGCCTGCGGCTCTTGATAGTAGTAGCCGGTATCCAGCACCACCAGCTTGCCCTGGAATTGCACCATCTCGTAAGGAAGTCTGCCCACTTCGACTTGCGTTCCCGCAGGAGCGATGCGCCAGCCATTTGGCAATTCAACTTCGGCACTCTCATTTGCCTTTGATCTGCGCTGAGCTTCGGCGACATAAGACAGGATCGAATCGTACGGAGTGTGCTTAGCGAATTCCCAGAGTTCGCGGTTGAGATCTTCCTGATCGTCCGGGTCATCGACACGACGCGAGCGTGACTCCTGCGCCGAAGAAGGAAACGTGAAAAATGACAGAAGAAGAAGTATTGAAATGTTCGCGAGCGAGCGGTGTCGACTAATCATTTGTCCGTTCATTCATTGCAAATTGAAAATTGAAAAATGCAAATCTGATCTACATCACGCGATTTGGTGCAGGGTCAATTTGCA
>QHXG01000167.1 GCA_003222845.1 Acidobacteriota bacterium
GTCAAAGATCTGATCACTAAGACCGATAATTACGTTCAGCAATACAATCCGAAGGCCACGCCCTTCGTCTGGACTGCTACTGCTGACTCAATCCTCAAAAAGATTGAGCGACTTTGTCAAAGAATTTCAGAAACGCAACACTAGGAGGTACATTCTCATGCTTGAAACTACCAAAAATATCCTGGCAACACTCTTTCTGTTATTGATCTTTATTCCTGTGTCGTTCGCACAGGAGCCGACCCCATCCCCGCAGAACAATCCCAACCGCAATCTAACCGAAAGGGACTTCAAGAGTAAGATCTTCGAGGTTAAATACCGGGACGCGGGCAGGCTCGCGGGCGTGCTGCAGGGACTCGGCAGCAGGGCCGCTTCGGTATCGGCCAACTCGGAGTTCAAGACCATAACGGTACGCGACTATCCCGAAAACCTCGTTATCATGGAAGAGGCCCTCAAGCGGCTCGATACACCCGTCGCCCCGCGCCCGAACATCGAGTTACACATGCATGTGCTCATAGCCTCGAACACGAGCGGCAACAAGAGTGACTCGACCGCGCAAGTTCCTGCTGAACTGAAAGACGTGCTTACACAATTGCGCGAAACCCTCAACTACCGGAATTATGAGCTAGCCACCTCAGTCGTTCAGCGTCTGACTACGGAGATGTCACGAGGCGTGGAGGGAAGGGGCACGCTGGAGATTTCTCGTGAGGATCTAAATGCGCCCAACATTCAGATGCCGTACGAATACAACATCAATTTCGTTTCGCTGATGCAGAATGCGACTGGCGGTCCGACCGTGCAGATTAACGAATTCAGGTTCGGTGCCGTGACGGACAAGGATCACGCTGGGGTGCAGACGGCCCTCAACCTGCGCGACGGCGAAAAAGTGGTAGTGGGCACCGCCACCATCAGGAACCGGGCGTTAATCGTCGTTCTCTCAGCGAGACTGATCAACTAGAGCAGTAGGCAGTCGACAGCCCACCTTCGAGAGCAGCCCGCGCAAGCTGGCGACAGCGTCCTGGTCAAGATCTCGGTTGAACATTTCGTGAAAGCTTTCGCCCGTTTCACAGACTAGCAGACTTACTTGTCCCTGGGGCTCACGCCTCAGGCTTTATGCTATTACCGTAACATTCTGATCTCTGTTCCAGGCCGTTGCACTGCTCCGATTCACAAGCTCATGGCCACCTGCCCAATTGCTCACTAAATTACTAACCTGTTCCTACACTGAGCGTCGCGTATCGAACATTCTTCTCGATCGAGCTGCAACATGAATTTCATCATAAAGAATTGAATTGTAATCCTGTCGGCTTTCGTATTTCAGCGCGATTGCGCGAACAATTAATTTCACTCGCGAAATCCCTAATATGCTGCTTGAGGGCCGGTAAGGCGTCCGAGTTGCAAGTTGAAACGGTGGAATATTTTTTTGAGCAAGGAGGTTAGGACATGAGAAAGATACTTACACTGCTACTGGCATTAGCGTCGTTTGGCTTTATGGGTTCATGGTCCGAGACGAAGGGCAACGCCGTAACGAAGGCTAATCCGCAAATCCAAATCCGCATCGGCAGGCGGCGTCATTACGACCGCGACCGCGATCGTTATCGTCGTGAATACCGTGAAAACGGTTACGGTATCTGGAACACAACCGAGGTTCGTATCGTCCATGACGGATGGCGAACTTATCGCGATACCTATCAGGTCAGACACTTCCCCGATGGCAGAACGCAGTGGATTCTGATAAGCCGCGATAGGGTTTACTAAGAGCAATTAACAATTAGTGATGTTGGAGGCCGTCACGACTGAAGCGAGCTTTGGAGTGGCGGTCTCTTTTTGTGTTTTGAAGAAAGAATGAGCCCTCCCTTACCCGCCCCACCCCCTCCGGGCTGCCCGTCTGGGGACCCCGGGTCGGGCAAGTGCCTCGCATTCTTGACGATTTGCACCGATAGACGTATAAGACGCACATGCTCAAAACCGCAATTCCTGTGCTTCACGTCCGTAGTTCTGTTGCGGCGGAGGAGTTCTATTCCAAGCAGCTTGGTTTTAGTCAGGACTTTGCTTACCGTCCGTTTGGCAGACTCGACCCGTGCTACATGGGGTTTTCACGCGACGAGGCGCGTTTCCACGTCTCTTCATTCTCGGGTGACGCGGTTGCGGGGGGCGTAATCTATCTGTTAGTCGATGATGTCGATTCAATCCACAAGGAACTGGTCGCGAAAGGCGTGACGATCGACACCGGCCCGATCAATCAGGATTGGGGCAACCGAGAGATGTACGTGAAGGACGCCGATGGTAACTGCATCCGATTTACCCAGGAGCTTGAATAGGCAAAGAGCAACGGGCAAAGAGCAACGGGCAGAAGGCACAACTAACTTCGGTCTAGTATCGGATTATTCCTGCATCTCCCGCTAATTTCTTCGGCAAGAACTTTCAGAATGGCCGCAAATCTGAGGTGATCTTCCTGGCATCGTGATTGCCAATGGCAAGCAGAAGACAGAGCGGGCAGGATGCCCGCGAACCGCCGACAGGATGTCGGCGCTCCAGGGAGGCAGATCTTTCTATGCAGATGGAAGTCGCAATCAAGACCAATGCTTTTCGCGATGCTGCGCGAGAGCAAACAAGTATCTTAGCTCCGCTCGAAAGAGCGGCGCTACGAGGACTCGCACGGCGCATGCCGGCCTGGGTGAATTCAGACCACCTTTCGGTCCTTGGGCTGTTAGGCATGATCGGGGCGGGCGTGTGCTATGCCGCGAGCAAATACAATCCGCTGCTGTTACACCTCGTGAATGTCTTCATCTTTCTCAACTGGTTTGGTGACAGTCTCGATGGAACGCTGGCGCGGTATCGAGATCGACAGCGTCCGCGCTACGGATTCTATGTGGATCACATCATCGATACGTTTGGCGCGCTGTTCCTACTTTTCGGGCTGGCGCTTTCGGGTTATATGAGCGAGCGCGTGGCCGCCGGACTGCTGATCGTTTACTTCATGGTGGCCATCAACTCGTATCTGGCGGCTTACGCGCTGGGAGTGTTCAAGATCTCTCAATGGAAAATGGGGCCCACTGAGATGCGGCTGCTGCTGATGATTGGCAATGTCTTTCTGATCTATCATCCGCGTGCATACCACCGGCGCTATCTGCTCTACGACGTGGGCGGAGTGATCGCGATTATCGGGATGGCATTAATTCTTATCGTCTTGTCGATTCAGCATACGCATGCTCTCTACAAATTAGAGCGTTTGCCTAAGCGGTGACGGCGAGTCGGCGATTACCGGCTTACGGATTAGCGTTCGATGATTCACTTTGTAAGGTTCAATGTGGTGGGCGTGCTCGGGTTTGCTCTTCAATCCGGAGCGCTTTTTGTTCTCACGCACAGCGCCTATCCCGTAGGTTATCTGGTGGCGACCGCCGCGGCAGTCGAGTTGGCAGTACTGAATAACTTTGTTTGGCATCAGCATTGGACCTGGAAGGACCGGCCTTCTGCAACCACAGCTGAGACGCTGCGCCGGCTCTTGAAGTTCAACATAACGAATGGTGCTGTTTCAATAACCGGCAATCTGGTCTTTATGAGCATCCTGGTCGGACGTGCGGGCCTGCCGATCGCAGGCGCAAACGTAGCCAGTGTGGCCGCTTGCTCGATCTGTAATTTCTTTCTCGCTGACCGAATCGCCTTTTATGCGGAAGGCAGTAAGCACCGAACACAGTAAGAGGTGATCTGACTTCACAGAATGTTTACCGCGCGCGCGGCGAGCAGGGCGAGCACAGTCAGAGAAATGATCGATTGCAGCATCATCAGCACCTTCCCCCAACGCGCCAGCACTGGTACGTCGGTTGGCGAAAAAGCCGTGCTGGTATTGAAAGCGAGAAACAGGTAGTCCATGAAGTTGGGCGACCAAGTGTGTTGTCCTGCTTCGACTTTGATCTCAGGAGGCATCGTCATCTGAGGAAACAGAAATGCCCCATCAGGATGTCCCAAACGCGAATCCCTACCGTGAGGACCGCCGGCATCGAGACGCCAATACCACAAGGCAAAGACCAGAATATTCGTTGTCCAGAGTGACGCAGCCGAGAGCAGGAGTTCTGTCGGAGATTCTCTGTGTGCCGGCAAAGCAGCGATCAGCAGAATTACTGAAACGATCATTCCGACAGTCACCAGACCCGTAACCGCGAAACCCAGAATTCTGTTTATGCGGTGCTTTCCGACGCGATGCGTGATCACCGTTGGGATAAGCAGACCGATGACCACCGCGGGAAATAGCCAGCGCGGGCCAATAATCAAGTATGGAGGCAGCGCGAGGTAAAGACCGCCAACGGCAATCACGGCAATAAGCGCGGGCCAACGAGGTTCAGGATCCCAGCGATCTTTCTCCTGCGCTGCGCTTGTTTTCATATTCCATCGATCGTCAGCCGGTTCCGGCGGGCATTCTTACGCTGGGCATCAGGCGCAGAATTACCCTTTGCCGCCGAGCGACACGCTTGGGATTTACTTGTGGGTTAAAGACAGTCCGCGGGTTGGGAATCATCGCTGACAAAAATGCGGCTTCCCGCGCGTTCAGATTTGCCGCGAGCTTGTGAAAGTAATATTGCGAAGCTGCTTCCGCGCCATAAATTCCGTCGCCCCATTCGATCACATTCAGATAGAGTTCCAGAATGCGACGCTTCGATAGCTCACGCTCCATGAAGTAGGTGATGATCGCCTCCTGTCCCTTGCGCATGAACGAGCGCTCGCTGGAAAGATAAAGATTCTTGGCGAGCTGCTGCGAGATTGTGGATGCGCCGCGCTTGAAGTCCGGCAGGTTCGGCAGCCACGAATCGTTCTCGCCCTCTTGCTTCGCTTCCTTGTCGGCTTCCTTCTGCGCCTGGTCCCACGCGCGTTGAATCGCCTGATAGTCAAAGCCGTGATGCGTGGCAAAGTTGGTGTCTTCCCCTGCCAGGACCGCGCGCTGAAGATTAGGAGAGATCTTTTCTAATGCCATCCAAATCTGTATGCGCCGAGGCTGACTGCTGCTGTTGCGAGCCTCGCGGTTGCGCGTTTCAATCAGCGAAGTGGTTGCCGGATTCTGATCGCGCAAGACGGAAACGCGCGGAAGAGTCGCTGCCTCAAAGCTCAGGCCGCCGAGGACAATGCCGAGAATCGCGTAGATTGTGTATCTGATCGCGCGCCACATCGTGGCATATAATAACAGATTGATATTTTCATTCTCACCCGGTTTTGCCGGTTGAACCACTCGTCATCACCCTATTATTGAGACCCGTTTTAACGGTTTCCCCTCATTCACAGCCAGGAAACCGTTGAAACGGTCAAATAAGACGGTAAGTCGCTCTAGTTCAAGTCACCCGGCTGAAAGCCGTGTGTGGATGAGAGAGGCAGGGAATCGGGGCTGTTTTAGTCGTTTTTGTGAGTTGATATGTCTGGTTTTCTGAGTGGGAAATGGTTTGGAGGTAGACAAACAAGTGCGATTAGCGTCGAGGATCTTTTTGGCCGGTTTCATCATGGGTACTGCCGTCGCCGGCTATTCTCAAACGCCGGAGCAGACACGGACACGACCAGTACTCCGCTCTACCGGCGTCTATGCTGGTAGTCAGGAACAGCCCCAACAGCCAACAAACAAAGGTTCGAACGAGATCGATGAAGGGAGTGTCGTTCGCGTTAACACCAGTCTCATCACCGTGCCGGCGGTGGTAATGGACCGAAATGGCCGTTACATCGCGAACCTGCGGAAGGAAGATTTTCGCATTTATGAAGACGGTGTCGAGCAGAAGATTTCATACTTCGCTTCGGTGGAAAAACCTTTCACGGTGGCGCTGATGCTGGACGTGAGCGGCTCGACACAGTTTGAATTGGCGCAAATTCGCGATGCTGCTAATGCCTTCGTCAGCCGTTTGAGGTTCAACGATCGCGTGATGGCGATTACCTTCGATGGTCAGATTCACGTGCTTAGCGAACCCACCGATGTCGCGACGATTCGGCGTTCCAAGCTTCACATCCCGCCGGTGACCGATGGGACGGTGCTTTATGATGCGGTCGATTTCGCACTAAAGCGAATGGCGCAGATTCCCGGCCGCAAAGCAATAGTATTGATGACGGACGGTGTCGATCAAAACAGCCATGCGTCATTGAAGAGCACACTGGCCGACATTGCCGAACAGGACGTGCTGATCTATACGGTGCAATACAATACCCTGCCGCAGCTCTCGCAACGTCTCAGTCCGATCAAAAATGAAAAGGCGCGCCGGAAAGTTCAGGCGAGACTGATGCAGGGTTATGCAGTGAGCGAGCCCTACCTGCGCGCACTGGCCGACAAGACCGGCGGCCGTTTCTATCGCGCTGACGATCTGCGCGAGGTTGGGCCAGCGTTTGAAGCGATCACGGCTGAACTGGGGGTGCAGTACAGCCTTGGCTACTATCCGAAAGAGAACTCAAGCGCCGGCGCACAGCGAGCAATCAAGGTGCGCGTGCGCTATCCGAATATGGTCGTTCGCGCGCGCGATGGTTACACGACGGCGCCGATTATTGCGCGCAAGACTGGCGGAAACTAGTGTGATCTAATACTGGATCAGACTTCCTTCGCGCTTGGCACGTCTTACCGCACGGCCGAAGACCCACAGAGAGAAGGGAAGCAACACCGCGAGAAATGCAAGTAGGGTGACGAACGGCTCGTGCACTTGCGAAAAGCCTTGGCCTTCAATTAAGACTCGCCTGATGCCGTCTAGACCGTAGGTTGGCGGCAAAATTTTCGAGATGCTGGCCACGCCTGACCCCGCGTGTTGATTGATGAGTTGGGTAGGGAAGAAGACACCGGAAAAAAGGGCCGAGCCAGTCCCCAAAAGAATTCCAAAGGGATCACCGCGTTTGAAAACCATGGCGAAGCTAGCGGAAAGAATTCCCAGGCACGAAAGCACCAGTGTCGTTAGCAAGAGAAAAACCAGGGCCAGCAACGCGCTTCCGCGATAGTGCACGTCAAAGAACAGCCAGCCAAAAATCAGGTACAGGAGTGAAAAGAAAGTTGCTTCGACAAAATCCCATGCTGAACTGGCAACGACAACCGTGGGCACACTGATGGGTGTCATTAGCACGCTTTCCAGCGTACCCTGCATCTGTTCCTGCCGAATCGCATTGGCGAGGCTCGAAAAACCGGTCATGAAATAATTAAGCACCGCCAGTCCGGTCAGCCAAGCGGCCAGGGGATCGCGCCACTCAGCAAAACGCACATCGGTAAAACCGACGAAAATCTTCGAGATGAAAAAGAGCGTCGTCACCGCGATCAGGACCGAGAGGACGCGGAGAAAAAACTGCATTCGATAACTAACAGTCACGAGCCAGTCGCGCGCCACGAAGGCCCAAATTCTGCTAAGAAGGACCATTAGTTCCGCCTGCCTCGCGTGTCGCGCTCGCTTTCGTCGTATTGTTCCAAAACTTCGAGCAGCGTGGCGCGCTTGGTCTCGATTGTGCGAACTATGGCGCGACTTTGATGCAAGACACTCAGCACTTTATCAAGTGTCTCGTCCTCAGCTTCCCTGGAAAACTTGAGGAGCCATCGCTGATCGTGCGACGCGCGCTCCAGTGTGAAAGATTGGTCAGTGAACGTCTGCCGAAGAGCCAGGTTCACACTATCTGCCACATCAGGACTGAAGATGATCGAGACTTCTTCGTTCCGCGTATGTGTGGCTCGCAAATTATGAGGAGTGTCGAGCGCGCGAATTTGGCCTTTACCGATGATCGCCACGCGATCGCAAAGCTCTTCGACTTCAGCCAGATTGTGTGAAGTCAAAAAGATCGTCACGCGACTATCGCTCGCGCGCGCGAGTGAGCTGATTGTGGAGCGCAGGCGCGCCGCTGCGATTGGATCGAGCGATCGCGTAGGCTCATCGAGGAGCAACACGGGAGGCTTCGCCAGCATCGCACGCGCTACCGCCAGTCGCTGCTTATTCCCGGTTGAGAGTTCGGCAAAACGACGACGCGCTAATTCTTCCAGCTCAAACATCTCGAATGAAGTCTTGATTCTGCGTTTCGCTTCAGGGCCGCTGAGACCGTAAAGCCTGGCAAAGAACAAAAGGTTTTGCTCGGCAGTAAGCCGCCAGTAGAAGCTCCTCTCTTCGGCGCTCGCGAGTCCTATATCGCGCCGAACCTGCGCGTCATCGCGTACCGTGTCATTACCTCTAACGGCGACTTCACCCGATGTGGGCTGAATCAGCGTGGCGATAATCTTGGTCAGCGTAGTCTTGCCCGCGCCGTTCGGTCCAATAAGACCAAAGATTTCACCTTCGCGTATCTGGAATGAAACATCGCGCAGGGCCTCGACTGGCGGCTTGAACTTGCGCCGAAAGAATTTCTTGAGGCGCAGAAAAGGAACGGGATAGGTTTTTGAGAGATGATCGATTGAAACGGTGATGGAACGATCTTCGGAGAACTCTGACATGGTAAGAATCAAGCGTTACCCTACCCTAGTAACGTCGTCTCGATCTGATGACATAGACTCGGCGATAAGGGCGACGCCGCAAAATCAAATGTCTCCGGCGATAGTGGCGGCGTCGCACGATAATGTACCGTCGGCGATGGCGTCTACGATAATAAACTTGCGGCAGGGCGGACGCAGCAGCGTGGCTACTTTTGTCGAATCGCTCGACACTATGCCCGACCGCAGTTACCAGACTGCTCGACAGCATGATCGCGAGCAGCATCGATATCAAGACTCTCTTCAATTCCCGGACCTCCTACGAAATGCCAAGCTTGGCTGATTTCGATCCTATGATAAGGCAAGCAACAAACACAAAAGGTGAATCATTTCTCGGTCGTTATCGCGAGGAGGCGTAGCGAGAATGAAGCAGCGGTTTCAAGCTCCGGGACGATGTTCGCGCACCCATTCTCGAAATGCCCGCGCGGCCTTTCGCGAGCCTTCGGCTAAGCCAATGGCCAGAAACTCAGACAAACTCATGGAATCAAGAAATGGAAAAGCACGGCTGTTCGATACTTCAATGTAGGAGGTTCCGCTGAGGACATAGAAGCGCACAACTTTCTTACGCTCGCGCCAGATTTCCGGAACACCAAGCGCCGCATAGATGGGAAACTTGTCGAGCGAGGCGCTGGTGAGTTCAGTTTCCACGACGATGTCAGGCGGTGGATCGCGCTCGATATCGTATTTTTCATGCCTTCCGATCACGGCCGATGCATTCTGCACGAAGAACGAATCGTCCGGCTCAGCGCCCTTGGCCTTCCATTGCGAACGGTAAGTGGCCGAACCCTCCGATTCAATGTCAATGTCAAGTTCGTCTCTCAACGCCACCACCAGCGTGTTGATTACGTTCTTGGCTCCTTCGTGAGGTATTGATGGCGCCATGATTTCCATCCTTCCGTTGTCATAGAAGATTCTAACTGCATAGCCTTCTCCCAAGTCGGCGAGCAGTTGTTCGTATTCTTCCCATGGCACATCATCCAACCGGAGCACGGCTCCACTGGGGAGATGAGCGATGACGTCGAGATAGTCTGTGGCAGCGACCGGCATGGAACTTTCTCCTCCTTTATAAAAGAATCAATTCGAACCAAGACCCGGAGATCAGCCGACGGGTTCCGGCTCCAAGTCAGGCTGGCGCAGTCCGGCTAGCGCTTCGCGCAGATCGTCGCGTGTTCCTTCGAGTTCATCGCGCGACGCACCAAAACGCTCTTCGATGTCACCATCACTTAGCGAACCGAGAGCATAAGTGATGGCTTCCTCGCACATTGCCAGTTCATCTTCTGAAAGTTTGGATGTAACCAGAGTTACGGACGCTATTCTTTCCTTATTAACTGTTTCCATGTCATTTCAGTAGGAACGGAAGCTGCTTTCGATTAACACGTACCCATTTGCCATATGAGACGCGACGATTTCGGTTCGCGCGAGTTGTTCTGAAGCTTGTGTGATGCGCACCGTTGTCGCGAAACACGTGAGTTCGACCGCGTGACCCAACAAAAATATAGTATCCGCTTTCAACATCGCGATAGATTTCAGTAGCTTCAATGTGGTCCCGCGCAGCCTCGCCGGTTGGTCTTCCCGCGTCCCGATGACGAGCGGTTCCGTGTGAACTGCGCTTGATCATATTATGACTCTTTTCATTTTCTCGTCCAGCAATTAGCACGTCTATTAGCTATCAACGCCTACGCTGTCGCGGATCAAGATACTCGCGCAATCCGTCGCCAACAAAATTAAATGCAAGCACCGTGAGCGCGATCGCGAGTCCGGGAAAGATCAATGCGTGCGGCGCGGCTTGCAGCGTTGAGAGATCGCGAGCTTCTTCAATCATCACGCCCCAGGAAGGCGCCGGGGGTGGCACGCCCAGGCCGAGAAATGATAACGACGCTTCGGAAAGGACAGCGCCCGCCATCCCCAAACTTGCCTGCACGATCAGGGGCTGAATGGCGTTGGGCAAAATGTGAACAAAGAGAATGCGAAAATCTCCAGCCCCAAGCGCGCGCGCTGCCTGGACGAAATCATACTCGCGCACTTTCAACACCTGCGCGCGGATTAGCCGCGCGTATCCAACCCAACCGATGATGCAGAGCGCGAAGATCAGTTTGTTCAGACCGGCGCCGAGAAATGCAACCAGGGCAATCGCCAGGAGCAATCCCGGGAAAGCCAGGAACACATTGAAGAGATAGCCCGAGAGGAAGCGATCAATCATGCCGCCGTAATAACCTGCTACGGCGCCAATGAGCGTGCCCACGAAAGCCGACACCGTGACGACAATGATGCCGACTTCGAGCGAGATGCGCGCTCCAAAAACGACGCGGGAAAAAATATCGCGGCCCGTCGAGTCGGTTCCAAACCAATGCCCGGCCGACGGGCCCAGGTAACGCACCGACAAATTTGTGGCGCCAACGTCATGCGTGGCAATCCACGGCGCGAAGATCGCCACCAGAACGAAGACAAAGATAATAACGATACCAATTGTGCCAAGGCGATTCATTGGTTGGGTCTTTGGTCTTTGGCTTTTGGTCTTTGTCAAAAACCTAAGATCAAAGTCCAAAACTCTAGCAAACAATTCATGAAACTCTGATCCGCGGATCCAGCCAGCGATAGATCATGTCGGTCAGCGTGTTGGCAATGATGTAGGTCGTGCTAATCGCCAATACGCAACCTTGCACGATTGCATAATCGCGTTTGCCGATGCCGTCTTCGACCAGCAGCAGACCTAATCCGGGCCATCCGAAGATCTTTTCCGTGATGATGGCGCCCGCCAGCAAAACGCCTAGTTGGAGACCCAGAACTGTGACCACGGGTATCAGCCCATTTTTCAGCACATGTTTGTAGACAACGCTCCTTTCGCTCAAGCCCTTCGCGCGCGCAGTGCGCACGTAGCCTTCGTTTAATTCTTCAATAACGGACGAGCGCACCATTCGCGTCAGGATCGCGGACAGTGCGGCGCCCAGGGTGAATGACGGCAGAATGAAGTCGCTAACGTCAAAGCGTCCTGAGGGCGCCAACCAGCCGAGTTTCACGGCGAAGATGTAAACCAGCATCGGCCCGATAACGAAGCTTGGCAGACTGATTCCCACCAGGGCTACCACTGATAAAGCATTGTCGATTAGTGTGCCCCGATTCTTTCCGGCGACGACGCCGAGTGGAATCGCAATGCACACCGCAATGAGCATTGCTGCAATTGCGAGTTCGATTGTGGCGGGGTAGCGCTCGAAGATTAAATTGACTACCGGTTCGTCGGTCCGAAACGAAGTTCCCAAATCGCCGTGCAGGATCGCAACCCAATAATCGTCATAACGATTGTCGAGACCATACCAGCGAAAATGACGACCGCCACGCTCATCAACTGGAAAGCCGAAAAAAAAGGCCGGGCGATCCAAGCGATGCTTTGCTCTAAACTGTGCCAGCTGTTCGGGCGTAGCCTGGTCGCCGAGGACTGCTACCGCCGGATCGCCCGGCACTAACTCAATCAAAATGGTGACGAGTGATACGACCGTCCACACGACTAGAACCAGCAAGCCGGCGCGGCGTAGCAATCCAAGCAAAGTGCGACTCATCTTTTAGAGAAGTAATTCGCGGGATCGAGCGCGGATGATATCAAATTGTTGTGAGGTCCGGCTAACGTTCGCAGAACGGACCGAGGTAAGGCATCTCTAACAGGGCGCGATTAGCTAAAGCTCTTCGGACATAAAAGGAACGTAGCCGTGTGGGACTCGCTATCATCATGGTTTCGACTCGGCCCCGACAACCGAACCGTAAATCCGACTAGGCGAGTCCCACGGACTACGCTGTTTTGGCTGCGGCCTTGAAGGCGCAACCAATCTTGCTGTTCGACAAACTTCAGTTTGTCGATTGTTAGCCAGACGACAAACTGGAAGTTTGTCGGACGGCTAAACTCGTCGACCGATGTGCAAAGCGGCAATGCCACCGGTCAGATTCTGAAACTCAACTTCGTCAAAACCTACATCGCGCATTAGACCCGCGAGTGCTTCCTGATCCGGAAACCTCGCAACCGAATCGGGAAGGTATCGATAAGCGCTGCGTGAACCACTAATGATTCCACCGATCCGCGGTAGCACGTAATTGCAGTACGCCGTCGATAGCGCGCGAAACCCCGGAACAGTCGGTTTCGAGAATTCCAAGATTGCCGCGCGCCCATGCCGCTTCAAAACTCGCCGCAGTTCTTTCAAGCCATCTTCGGTGCTGGAAAGGTTTCGCAAGCCGAAACCGATCGTCACAGCGTCGAATGCGGCTTCGCCAAACGGCAGTTGCAACGCGTCGCCCTCGACCAGTAGAAGCCGAGGATACTTTCGCGCCGCCAGTTCCAGCATGGGCCGGCAAAAATCTACACCGATAGCTCGCGCGTCTGTGTTTTCAAATAACGCAACTGTCAAATCTCCGGTCCCGCAGGCCACATCCAAAATGCTCGCGTTGGCCGGAATCAGCGGTCGTAGCTTCTCTGTAACAGCCCGTCGCCACTGCTTATCAACATTGCCCGACAGTAGATGGTTCAGTAGATCGTATCGCTTGGAGATCCGCGCGAACATTTCGCGCACCCGCCGAGCGTGATCTTCCGGTGAAATCTTCTGTCCGGGGTTAGTTAAGCCCATGGCGAAGGATCTATGGTTGCAGGCGGCTTGCGATAGGTTTGTAAAATCTCTCTCAGGGCTTTTTCGTCGGCACGAAAGGATCGGCGGCCGTCTTTAAGTTCGCTTTATCGCTGCGTAGCTCAACATTCTCGCCAAGACTGCTCTTAAGCCGCGCCGAGTCGCCCACCACGACCAAAGCCAACGAAGCATTTGTGAACAGTTTTCCGGCGACGCGTTGAATGTCTCCCGCACTGAGGCTTCGGATCGAATTCAGTTGGGCATTCAACCCTGGCAGCTTATAAGCAGCGGCGTCCAGCCACAACTCCGCGATCGTTTCAGCTTTTGCCGTCTGGCTCATTATCTCTGCGAGTAGATCGCCGCGGGCACGCTCAACGTCTGCGGCTGTGGGTCCCGTGCCTGCCAGCGATCGCATGACCTCTTGCCCGGATGCGATTGCTTTGGCGGCGGACGCGGTTGGCACGGAAGCCCCCAGCACGAACGACCCGGGTAATGAGTGTGCTTCGTGATGCACGAAAGTCGACGAGAGATCGGGAAGGAATGTTTGCCAGCGATCGCGAAAGGCGCGGGCGAGAACCGAAGCCGCGAGGGCGTCGCGATCGGATTGGGCCAGCCCGCGCACGGCCAGCCGAATCTCTGCCGTTGTTGCACTGGACTGATCCAGCAAAAGGATGCGACTGTCGGCCCGATTGGGTGGGCGAAAGGTCGCAGGCACCATGCGATCGCCTTTTTGCCACGGTCCCAGGAGCTGCCTCAACGTGCGCATCACCCGCGCTTTATCAATACCACCGATCACTACCAGCGTGGCATTGTCGGCATTAAGAAAACGTTCGCGAGCGAACAGCAGGTCAGCGCGCTCGATTCTTGCGAGGCTCTCGATCGTTCCGCCAATCGGGTGTCCGTAGGGAAAAGCACCAAACAGACGCGCGGCGATCGCCTGGTCGGCTTCGGAACTTGCGGTCTGCTTATCCGAAAGCTGTTTGATTCTGGCGTCGCGAATTCTTGCTACGTTCTCTGGCGTTAACTGCGTTGATACTAAGCCGCCGCGCAGGAACTCGACCAGGCGTTCGAACTCGCTTGACTTGCCTGAAATTGTGATGTCGATCGCATCGTAGCTGGTAGTGACTTCAAGCTTTCCACCTAACTGTTCTGCGACATACTCGCGCGTTGCCGGATCAGGAAAAAGCGCGTTTCCCAAGAGCGCCATCGTTCCACCCTTACCTGCCAGATCGAAAGCCGCGCCACTGTGCACCCGCAACTTCAGAAGGACGTTAGCATCGGGCCGCTGCCAAAAGAGGACCGTCAGTCCATTAAGGAGCTGCTCTCGAACAGGTTCGGGCGCTGATTGAGCGGAGGTTCGAGCAAAAACGAGCGCAACCAGCAGAAGACAGATCGAGCAGCGGCTAAATTGATTAATCATAATGAATCAGTATTCCGATCCCTCGAGCGCTGGCGATCCATGGCCAGCATTAGTGGATTCGCTTCAGGAGCCTCTGGGATGCTGCGAAAAAGAGTTTAGATGTCGCGCACAAACGCGTCAACCTGAAGCCCTTAAGTGGCATCAAAGCCCGTGACCGGCGGGATTTATCGGACGGTTCGGACTGCCGATGGCGCGGTAAACGATAGTATAATCAGCCCTCGGGCGAAAAAGTTTGGCGGACGGACGAGAAATTTTCGTAACTTTCGAGCCATTAGACGTAATAAAGAAGTAGGAAGCTTTTCCTGCAGGATCGAGCGCTTTGATTGACGGACACGACTACAGACGAACGGCTGTTGGAAAAGGCCGCGCACGGAGAAACAGCAGCTTTTCAAGTCCTGTACGAGCGTTACCGCGATCCGATCTTTCGCTTCGCATATCGCCTGCTGGGATCGGTTGAAGCGGCCGAGGACGTGACGCACGATTGCTTCCTGAGTTTGATAAAAGAGCCTGGACGTTTTGATTCCTCACGCGCCTCGCTGCGCACTTATATTTATGCGGCAGCGCGCAATTTGGCGGCGAAGCGATACAACAGTTTCGCGCGCGAAACCGGAATCGAGAGACTGGACGAAGAGCCGTCGGATCGGCACGAGCCAATGGCTCAAGTGCTTGACAATGAGCTGGCCGAAGTAGTCCAACGGGCAATTGCGAGTTTGCCTCCGCTGCAACGCGAGGCACTGGTTCTTTTCGAGTATGACGAACTTTCGCTGGCTGAGATTGCCGCCATCGTGGGCGCCGACGCAAACACGGTGAAGGCGCGGCTGTTTCGGGCTCGTGAAAAGCTAAGAGCAGGGCTGGATCGGTATTTCCGAATTGGCCGTGAAACTGCTACATTGAAGCGGGCGTGAATGACGCAGGTCAGCCCGCATGAGCGATAGGGTTTTCGTAATGGGTGATTTTGATTCCAAGTTCATGCAGGACGATGAGCTGCGCAGCTTGCTTAGACAGTGGAGCGCTCCCGACGTTCCTAACTCTTTGGACAATCGCGTCGCGGCGACTTATCAGCAAGTGATGGGGGAGCCCGCGGCGTTGAATTCAGCATTTCATTCCCAACGGGATAGCGAGGTAGTAGCGATGAAATTTTGCAGCACATGCGAGGAACAGTTTGCTGACCGGTTCAGTTTTTGTCCGGTTGACGGAACGCCGCTCAGTGCGGTTTCGGCCGCCCCGGCAGCGCCAGTTAGTGCGCCACCGCCCGAAACTTTTTATCCGGTAGCGGAAAGTATAACTAGTAAGGCAGCAGTCGAGCCGGAATACTTCGAGGCTGCGATCGCAACGTCAGCGACAGCGCCGGCCGCAAAGGCCGCGGCAAAGAACGCGATGAATATCGGGGAATATCATCTGACGATTCTGGAAGACAAAGGCTTGCTTTCTCGCTTGGCTGACGAGTTGGGCGAAGTGGCCCATAACTATCAATTGACGTGGCCGGAATTCAAACGGGATCCATTTGGCTTTGTTAAGCGATCCCTGCAGGGTTACGGTCAAATGATTGGCCGGTTCTTCGCCAGTCGCGATGTGGTCATTGCCTCCGGATTTTCGCTCGCTGCGATGGCGGCTTTGGTTGCGCTCATCTTCCTTCTCGATCGCACACAAGGCGGGGGGACAGGAGTGTCGCGCAAGAGTTTGTTCGTCGTAGGTGTTTTGGCATTCTGCGGACTCCTCTCTTTGTTCGCGACGTCGCTAAGTCGCGATCGTGGCGCGGCGGTAATGGGCGCGCGCCCTTCGGACTCGCGCAACGTGCTTTGTCCTGGGTTTCGTCGTCGGTGGCCTGTTTGTCTGGGATCGTCATCAGATGGCCAAGGCCGCTGAGGCAGCTAAAGACGACGATCTCGAACTGACCCAGATGATTTCCGATATCCCGAACTCGCAGCCTACACCTGATGAAGGCACTGCCGGAATGGCCAAGGGCAACGGTGGTGGCAGCAAGCCAAAACAGGAAAAGGCCGGTGGTGGCGGCGGCGGTGGCCGTGAAGAGCAGGCGCCGGCATCATTCGGCAAGCTGCCGCAAGCTGACCTGCGCATTCCTCAAGTGGTAGCGCCAGATCCGCATCCGCCGGTAATCAAGAATCCCGCGCTTCCTATGCCGGCAACGCTCGACGCTGATCCCGCATTGTTCCCACCCGATACGCGGAACCTTAACTACGGCGATCCGAAATCCAAGTCAACTACGCCTTCGTCCGGGCCCGGTACCGGTAATGGGATCGGTAGTGGCACCGGCGGAGGAGTTGGGCCAGGCAATGGTGGCGGTTATGGTCCGGGCAATGGCGGCAATACTGGTGGCGGTGATCGACGCGAAGGCGGCGGCGGTCCAGGCGGCGGTGGTGGCGGCACTGATTACAATAAAATCTTCAGTGGCAAGGATGTCACTTCGAAGGCCCGCGTACTTGAAAAACCGGAGCCGACTTATACAGAGGCGGCTCGTAAGAACCAGATTACGGGAACGGTAGTGCTGCGAGCCGTGTTCTCATCGGGCGGCCAAGTCACAAACATCCACTCTGTGTCGGGTTTACCTGATGGTTTGACTGAGCGAGCGATTGCCGCAGCCAAACAGATTAGGTTTGTACCGGCGACCAAGGACGGACATCCCGTTTCGATGTGGATGCAGTTGGAATACAACTTTAATCTGTACTGACGCGCGAGTTATTCAACTCCAAAATGTTTAGAGGCGGGACTTGTCCCGCCTCTTTCTTATCAGGGCGCGGAGCGCGAGGCGCTTTCCGACAGAAGTATCAGAACCGCGGTAGCGACCGGATCAGACGAGTCGCTTTGATTAGACTACGATAAGAGTGTGGTTCAACTCAGTTGCCTTTATGATCCGGTCGCTACCGCTCGCGGTTCTGACACTGCGGTCCCGAAAGAGCCACAGTGCCGTCGCTGCTTCGCTCTGCCGCACTCTAAAGCTAGGCTCGCTCCGCCACTCGGCGTATTCTCTTAACCCCTTCCTCCAACCGATCCAAAGACGTCGCATATGAAATACGCATGAACCCTTCGGCGCCGAAACCTGCGCCATCGGTGACCACGGTTTTCTCATTCTCCAGGAGTTCATTGACGAAATCGCCGGACGTTTTCAGTTTCCCTTTTAAACATCCGCGCACCTCGGGAAAGGCGTAAAAAGCGCCTTCCGGCTGCGGACAACGAAGACCGGGAATTTCATTCAGGGCCTGCAGCAGCCATTCGCGGCGGCGCGTATATTCAGCCAGCATCATGGCCACGGAGTCTTGCGGGCCATTGAATGCTTCAGCGGCGGCCGCCTGCGAGATTGAGGTGACATTGCTGGTCGAGTGACTTTGCACCTTTAGCATCGCGCGCGTCCATTCAGAATTCGCGAGCGAATAACCTACGCGCCAGCCAGTCATCGCGTAGGTCTTCGAGAACGAGCCGGCGATGCACAAATGCCGCCTCAGCTCAGGCCGCAATGATGCGGCGCTAAAAACAGTGGCGGGCGGATAAACAAAGCGCAGGTAGCATTCATCCGAGATGGCGTACAGGTCACGCTCCGCGACGATTTCCATGATTTGCAGGAACTCAGCGGGAGGAATGACACGGCCCGAGGGATTGCCAGGCGAGTTCAGGATAATCAGCTTCGTTCGCGGCGTGATTGCTCTCCGCACCATGTCGGCGGTGAGCACAAAGTCGTTTTCTTCGGTCTCGATGAAAATCGACTTGCCGGACGCAAAGGCGACAATCTCGGGAAACGAAACCCAGTACGGTTTTGGAATCAGGACCTCGTCGTTGGGATTGATGAGAGAAACCACGGCGTTGAAGATTGCCTGCTTCCCACCGGATGTCGCCGCCACTTCGCTCCGCTCGTAGTTCGCGTGGAATTCCCGGTGGTAGAAACCGATGATGGCTTGCTGCAGCTCGCGCGTTCCTGCGGCCGGAGTGTATTTAGTCTTGCCGGCGCGCATCGCTTCACTCGCGGCGTCTTTGATGTTCTGCGGCGTGTCGAAATCGGGCTCACCCGGGCCGAGATCGACCACATCAACTCCTGCGGCGCGCATCGCTTCCGCCGCCTGCATTGCCGCCAGCGTCGAGGAAGCTTTCATGTGCGAGACGTTTTCGGAAACTTGAAAGGACGAAAGGCTCGGTTGTGTCGTCATTTGATCTTCTCTCTCATCCGCTGTTCGACGAGGGCCGGCACCAGCCCCTCGATTCCGGCTCCAAGCTGGAAAACCTCTTTCACCAGCCGCGAACTAACGTAGGAATACTCTTCGGCCGGCATCATAAAAACGGTTTCCAGACTCGGTCGCAGGCGACGATTCATCAAGGCCATCTGCAATTCGTATTCGTAGTCCGAGATCGCGCGGATGCCGCGCACGATCGCGTTCGCTTCTCGCTCGGCAGCGTACTGCACCATCAGGCCTTCGAAACTTTCCACCGTTACGTGGCAATCACTGCGATTGATCGTCTTCAGCACTTCGCTCAGGATGTCACAGCGCTCTTCGATGGTGAAGAATGCGGTCTTCTCCGGATTGACCAAAACCGCGACGATGATTTCATCGAAGAGTTTGCAGCCGCGTTGGATAATATCGAG
>QHXG01000401.1 GCA_003222845.1 Acidobacteriota bacterium
CAAAATTGCGCGCGCTGATCACGCCAATTTGAATTGGAATCGCAATCAGGCCGATTATGTTCTTTGGGCGGGCCCATACTTCATAGACGAGTTTCGTGCCGGATGATTGTTTCTTCGGCGATGATGAATTGTTCCCCGCCGTTTCAAGCGGACTTAATTCAGCGAAGACGCGCAATTCCGCCACCGGCCCTTTGCTGTACCGACGCACGACTCCGAATCGTCGTGGCCGCACCCACTCGAACGGCTGCTCTTCCCACTCGATCGGAATGCCAAACGTCGAAAGACGCAAACGCCGCCGCGCGTTCTTCAGCCCTTTGCTTTCACTGATAACCGACTCAACCGCAGGTACGCCCGTGTCACGATTGAAGCGATTCGTGTCCGCGACCAGCGGCCAGAGTTGCTCCGGTGACGATTCGAGATCGTATTCCCAACGGTAATGAAATTCGCGGAAGGGCATGATACGCAGATCAGAGGTCGGAGATCAGAGGTCAGAGGTCAGAGACACCCATAGGTATGATCAGCGGCTTGAACTTAGGAAAGGAGAGGGATTTTTGATCATACTGCCGAGCATTCTGCCTACTTCGTGTGAGAGGGCAACAAGTTCAGCATGCTGTTCCGACGTTATGTACCCACAGTCCTTGGCAAAATCCAGTGAAGAGTCCGTCTCCCCATTTTCTCCGTCACAATCCGTTAGCTTGCTAATGAAGTGCGCCTCATACCTTCGCTTTGCCCACGCTTCACGGAGGTTCAAACATATAGAACGCGATGACCGGCGGATTTGACTAGTTAACGCAAATTTCTCTTCCGGGGGAAAGCGCTTGCTTAACGCAAAGACTTTCATCGCAAGTTCATACGCTGCTTTGTAGACATTCAGATCTTTCGCGGAGTTGATTTGCATTGCCTTCCCCCTTCTCTGAGTTATTGAGGACTTCTGATTTCTTAATCCCGACCTCTGATCTCCGACCTCTGACTTCTATCTTTACACCACCTTGTACTCAGAATCCACATCTTCGTCCGAAAACGCTACTCGATAATTCTTCGACTGAAGCTGCTTCGTGATCAGCAGGTCGTCTTTTGTCTTCAAAAGATCCGCGCGATTGTAAACCGACAACTCAAAATTGTAGCCGTGCGTGATTGCGTCTTTCGGACAAGCCTCGACACAGAAGCCGCAGAAGATGCAGCGGCCATAGTCGATGTTGTAAACCTTCGCGTAGCGCTCATCGACGCCAGTACGCTCTTCGGCGGGACGCGGATCATCGGCGGCCTCGATGTAGATGCACTCGGACGGGCAGGCTGCGGCACAAAGAAAACAAGCGACACACTTTTCACGACCCAGCTCGTCAACGTGCAACAAGTGCTGGCCCCGGTAACGGGGCTGGACCGTCACCGGCTCGTCAGGATATTCAACGGTCTGCTTGCGCTTCGGGATATATGAGAGCGTGACCCCCATCCCCTGAATGATGGCTTTGGTGGATTCGATTATTTCAGTAATGATTGACATAGTTCAATTCGCAATCCGAAATTCGCAATCCGGAATTTTCGTTTATTCTACTTCACTTGATGCGACGATGTCGCCTGCCAGCGATGGTCTCGCCACACAAACGTATCGACGTAGTTATAGGAATGGACTGTGTCACCGTCGATCCGTTCGAGGTGATAGCGTAGGGTGGCCTGCTCGCCCGCTAGCGTGAGCACAAAGTTGCTATAACGCCAGCGTCTCCCTGGATTCGGCTGAATGGTTTGTAGGTAATTCTTCTTGGTTGCATTACTGTCGCCGGCATATTCAGCCGCCAGAATTTTGTCCAAGGTTTCTTTATCAGCCTCGGCGTTGGCCCGCTCCCATTCGTCCTCCAGATCCTCTAATTGCGATTTGACTTCATTGTCGTCGGTCGGCACATCGCTGGCATTCGTCGGTGAGCGCGCCGGCTTCGGACTTGGCAAAGGACTCCAACCTGGCGTCGGGCCGAGGCCTTTCGATTCTTTCGAATGAATAAGGTGCGGCACGACCAACGCGACCGCCACAATTACTCCAAAACCTAACAGCAGGACGGCGGCAATCGCCAAGAGCCAGGGCCAGACGCTGCGCTGCGGAGGCGCGGTCGCGTATTGCAGAGGCATCGCTGGCTGCCGCGGCTCACCCGCCAAGGTCGATCTTCCGGATGGTTGATTGTAAGGCTGGGTGTCCGGGATTCTGGCCCCGCGATCTGAGCTGGAAGGCAGCACGAGCGTCTCCTCCGAGTCCGGGCGCGTCGCGGCAACCAAAGGCGTGCCATCATCCAGACAGAAACTCAGTGTGTCGTCGTCGAAGGTGCGTTTACAGGTAGGGCAGCGCTTCATACTTCGCGCCTTTCTCCTCTCAAAGGCATTTACTGATTCGCCATCGCAATCACAAACAGAATATAGATGATGAACCCAACGCCATAAATCAGGATCGCCAAACTACCCGTTATGATTCCAGTCATAGCTTGTTGCTTTCCGGCAACCGTATCCGGGTTTTTCTTGATTTGTGACAGAGTCATCGCGCCCAGAACGATCGCCACGATGCCGGGGATTGGCCCAAGACACGCCATACTCGCAATACCAATAATCATCGAAGCTGTGGCCATCCCCTTGCTCTGCGGTTGAATGTAACTTGGCGGCGGCGGTGGCTGCCACGCGGGCTGCGCCGGCTGCGGTGTCGGAACCTGTTGTGGGCCGCCACCAGTTCCTGCCGACGGAAGATTCCACGCGGCCTGATCGATGGGAGTCGCGACTGGGGGCGGGGGACTTACAATCGTCGGCAAAGGTTCGCGCGTAGCTTCCTGGTCGTCGACGAGCGTGGTGCCGTCTTGCGTGCAGAAACTCAGCCAGTCTTCTTCAAAAGTTTGATTACAAGTGGGGCAGCGCTTCATTTTCGACGTTAACTGGTCACTGGTTAGGGTTCAATTTGCAAATGAGACATCTTCCGATTGTTCAAGTAAAGAACTGGCTACTAACAAGCGATACTGAAGAACCCTACAATTCAAACAATCGCTTTCAGTGATTCACACCTCGCATTAGGAAGGTGAAGCCCCAAAGCAGCACGATTAGCAGGAGAAAGATGAAGTACATCGAACTGGTCACAATCCCGATAATGGCCAGCGGCTTTCCACCATACTTAGCAGGGTCATTCTTGATTTGCACTAGTGAAATGGCGCCCATAATGATCGATATCGGCGCGGTGATAACACCGAAGTAGCAACACCAGCCGACGGTGATGCTGACCACGCCGAGGATCATCGACGTGAGCGCGAGGCCCTGTTGCGGTGATGGACTGAAGGCCATCGGCGCAGGCGGAGATGGTTGCCACAAGGGCGCCGGCGTCTTCGGTTGCTCGAATTGAACCGGCGGAGTGTAACTACCCGGCAAATCGAACGTGGGTTTTCCTAAAGGCTTGGTCTCCGGCGCGTTGACTCTGATCGTGGGCGGCGGCTCTTTAGGCGAGGGCGCGAAATCAACCAGCGAAGTTCCATCGTTGGTGCAGAAACTTAGCCAGTCTTCCTCGAAGGTTTGATTGCAAGTGGGGCAGCGTTTCATAAGATGAATGGTCTTAGGACTTTGGTCTTAGGACTTTGGTCTTTGGTCTTTGAGCGGCGTCATCGAAAATCAAAGGCGTATAAATTAACGCCGACCCAAGGTCAAAGACCAAAGGCCCAAGACCAAAGACCTTCCTAAACGAGTTCCAGCTTACTAAAGAAATACGCAATCTCGATCGCTGCGTTTTCATCGGAATCCGATCCATGCGTAGCATTCTCGCCGACAGACGCACCGAACTCTTTGCGGATTGTTCCTTCATCGGCCTTGGCTGGATCAGTTGCGCCCATCAGATCGCGCCAAGCCTTTACCGCGTCGTCTCTCTCCAGCACCATTACCACGCACGGGGCGCTGGACATGAATTCGGTTAAGCCTTCATAGAAAGGTTTGCCGCGATGAACTTCATAAAAGCCTTCGGCTTGTTTCCGCGTCTGATGAATCATCTTCATCGCGCGGATGCGAAAGCTGCCGGCGATGATGCGATCAATGATCTTGCCAGTGTTCCCCGCACGCACGGCATCGGGCTTGATGATTGCGAGTGTTTTGTTCATCGCTCTTTTAGTGGATTCGATTTCAAAATGGTCTTGGTAATCGAGAACGTCGGCTGCTTCCTCGTTTAGTTCTTTGGCGTGCCTTTCGATGATTTCGTAATCACTTGTGTCGCGTTCACTAATCATTGGTCGGATTCACCAGCGCTAAATCAGTGCTTCTTTCATCGCCGATCCAATCTCCGCCGGTGACTTCACCACATGAATGCCGGCGTTTGCGAGCGCGGCCATCTTCTCTGCGGCGGTTCCCTTCCCGCCCGCGATAATTGCTCCAGCATGTCCCATGCGACGGCCTGGTGGCGCCGTCTGTCCCGCGATAAAGGCGACGATCGGTTTGGTCACGTGATCTTTCGCGAAGGCGGCGGCTTCTTCTTCGGCAGTGCCGCCGATTTCACCAATCATAACGATGCCGTCAGTCTCATCGTCTTCCTGAAATAACTTGAGAGCATCGACGTGAGAAGTGCCGACAATCGGATCTCCACCAATTCCGATCGCCGACGATTGACCGAGACCTAACGAAGTCAATTGCCCGACTGCTTCGTAAGTCAATGTTCCTGATCGAGACACAACG
>QHXG01000402.1 GCA_003222845.1 Acidobacteriota bacterium
TGTGACGGCTTACCGTAAGCGTCTTGCCGTCGCCAGAGAGTGACAACTTGTCGCTCGAGGTCGCTTTGAAGTCCTGGCCGTTGAAGCTTCCCGAACGAACAGTGGTCAACTCCAAAGTACTCCCGGACCAGGATGACTTCATGGAAGTTGAGCCGCCGTTCTGTCCTTGGGTCGTGACCTCTTTGCCGTCCAGATTGTAAGACTGCGGGCCTGCCGGACCGCCGGGACCGCGACCACCGCCGCCGCCCATGCCGCCACCACCGCCTGTGCCGCCGCCACCACCTGAGCCGCCACCCGCGGGTGCGCCTTCAACCTTCTGGTCGATAGCAATGATCTTGTCGTCTTGGGTGACTGTCCACGTAACTTTGTCCGCGCCCTGTATGCGCTGCGACAGACCCTGGCTCTTGGATTTGTCCAGGCTCCAGGTGCCGGCGAAGCTCGCCTTCTGGGCGCTAGCCGCTACCACCAAAAGCATGAACGCGGCCATTAATCCGGCCATCAAAAACAATCTTTTCATTAGAAATTCCTCCGTAAATTTTTTATTTCGCTGATTTGCGCGAGCGCGACAACTTCCGCGAGTTTTCGATACCTTAGACGCGCGGACGGGAAGAACGGTTACGCGCAAGTTTGGTTGTCGAGGCCCGCATTGTAGCATCGCGCAAACTAAATGCGAACTAAGCAGATGAGGCCCGCCTGATCTTCGTTTGAACAGAATCCGATTCTCCTCTATCATGACATCCACTGACGTCGCACTGAAACTACGGGGCCGTAGCTCAGCTGGGAGAGCGCATGAATGGCATTCATGAGGTCAGGGGTTCGATCCCCCTCGGCTCCACCAATCAGGATTCCAAGGACATTCCTAAATCGACTGAGCGAAGCGGGCTTTGGCGGGATTCGATTATCGCCCTGCTGCTTTTCCTCGTAACCGCCGCAATCGTCATCTGGCAAAACTCACGGTTGGGAGTGCTCTGGGATCTAAGCTACGTTCTGGAGAATTCGTATCGCATATCGCTCAGCGATATTCCCTATCGGGATTTTCCTTTCCCTTATCCGCCGCTCACGTTTCTGATTCAGGCCGCAATTGTCAAACTCACGGGCAGAGTCTTTTGGCACCACATCGCCTACTGCGCAGTGACGGGTGGCCTGGCAACCGTGCTGACGTGGCGAATTCTGCTTAGCCTGCTGCGCACCGAAGTGGTCCGCCCACGTTCGTTGGCATTCATGCTAAGTCTGCCCGTCATCGTCCTCGGCATCTATTGCGTCTATCCGCATCCTTTCTATGATCCAGACTGCACTTTCGCGATTCTGCTAGGCATGTTCTTGCTGCGGTGGGTAGAACGCGAAGCTGTTTCTTCGTGGCGTAGCCTGCTGGCCGGCGCCTCGCTGGTAGTTCCACTGCTCATCAAACAGAACACCGGTCTGGCTTTTCTTGGAGCGACGGGCGTGGCGCTGTTGGCGTTGGCGATAGTTGAAGCGTGGCGACGGCAGTCAGCACGAAAATACATCCTGGTGCTGATTGGCGCGACGCTCGCCTTGGGATTCGCGGTTTTGTTGGTTCACTTCACGGCTGGATTAAGAAACTACTGGCATTGGACCATTCAGTTTGCGGCCTCGCGTCGGACGCCGGCGCTATCCGAGATGCTGGGCATCTATCAAGACAGACTCCTGCTGTTGTGGATTGGGTTAATCCTACTCGGCGCAATTGCCTTTTGGTCCAATCGCCGAGCCCATCGCGCGTTGGCGCTTCTGTCAGCGGTGCTGGTGGCCGCGCCATTTATCTGGCCAACGATTTATCTCTTGCGCGAGCACGACGCTTCAGAGGGGGCGGAGCGCTTGCTGTCCCTCTGGCCAGTAGTACTGATTGTTTCGCTGACATTGAGTTTCCTGGCGCTCAAGCGAAGAAGCGGCGTGTCACTGGTCATGCCTTTCATCCTCGTCGCAACCATTCACGGGGCTTTCATGTCGCAGCAGCTTTGGGGATCGACTTATGCTATCTGGCCTTTGTTTATGATTCTCCTGGGAAGCACGCTTTCGGCGATTCGTTCCGTTCGCTCATCGCCACCTCACGTACGTTTAGATGCGGGACTTTTCCCGCAATCAGCGGAGCTGACAAGTCCGCCGTCTAAACAACTGAAAGAGCGAGAGACATGGTTTCTGCTCCCTTTAACCGGCCTGATTGTTCTGTCGCTGCTAATCTCAGGCGGCTGCTACGTTTGGTCGCACGAGCGTCTGGATTATGCAAATCTCGACGACGGCGGGCTCACGCGATCGACTCTGCCGCAGTTGAAAGGCCTTTCGATTCGTGGTGATTGGCTGCCGAATTTTGAAGAGTTGGTTAGTTACGCCGAACGCGAGATTCCCCGCGAAGAAGGCATCCTGATAATTCCGGGCGAAGATCTTTTTTATTACACCACGGGCCGGCGTCCACAGTTTCCGGTGCTCCTTTTCGATAACACGGTCAACCCGTATTCGGCGGACGAAATTCTCAAGCTGGCGCGCGAACGCAACATCCGCTGGCTGATAGTCAAGCAGGACCTGCAAGACGAGGACGAACAACTTGAGAAGCAGAGAGACGAACTGACCGAAGTTTTGGAGCAGGAATTCGAACAGGTCGAGAGTCTGAAGAATTACGATATCTATCGACGCCATGATTCCAGGAAGAGCGACGAGGAGGATGACGACGACAAAGGCAAATGACTAACGCTCCCACTCAGAGTGGCGCGATTACCCAGCCACGCGGGCCTGAAAGAACAAGAGGCGCTAACCTTTGGACTCGAAGAAGCTCGCGAGTTTGTCGAGAAAGACGGAGAAGTTTACGTCAAGGAGTAGCGGTGGTAAGTTAAGTGCGATGAGAAAGGAGCGAGAGACGATGATGACGCAAACTCTAGATGCAGTCTTTCAGGATGGAGGTTTTAAACCATTGGACAACGACTCGCTTCCTTTCTCGGAAGGCCAACGGGTGAAACTCACGGTGGAGGTTCCCTTCGAAACTGAAGACAACTTAGTCGAATTGGCGGGGCAGGTTTATAAAGGCCTGTCAGAAAAGGATATTGGCGAAATAGAACGGCTCGCTTTGGATCGCGGCAATTTCTTCCACGATCGCTTGTCCTCATGAGTTCATCCGAATTCATTCTTGATACCGATATCCTGTCTCTACTAATGCGCAAGAACGCTGCTGTCCTCGCAAGATCAGCCTCGGAGTATGAACATTAAACGTCGTCCGATCTTCCCTGTCACTGTTTTCATTCTTGTTCTGCTCGTTTTCGGTTCGACTTTGAGCGGTCGGACTGAGGTCTCTGATCCCCAGGATCGACCCACCGATGATATTGCCTTTGAAGAAGCGCAAACCGCGAAGCTGCTCGGTGTGCCGGTTCAGAATTTTCCGGCACCGCAAGCGCTAAAGGGCTTTGATGAACTTCCGTCAAATGCTCTTCAGTTCAAATTCATTTTGACATCACGAGCGTTGTCCGGACCGTCACCTCGCGTTTCATACCACGAGAGAAAAATTGTGACCGCGCGTGCGCCCGACGGCTCTGTGTATGAAGCCTATTGCGGATATGACAATCCAGAACAGATCGTTCCAGGTCATGGCTTCGTTTCGAATTTTGAAAACAGGCGGCAGTGGTACGAGAGCCATCTCGGTTATGGATACATGCCCGAGGATGTCTATATCGGCAAACGTGAAGCAGGAAGAATAAAGCCAACGCTTTTCTTCCGTGATGTTGGCTCGCATACGACCGCGCCTCATTACCTGGCAATCGATAATCGGGGAATGGTTCATCTTGCGGTGGCTGACGTTAATATCTCTCAGGGCAACCGACTAGATTTGTATTGGGTGATCGGCGATCCGAACACCGGCAGGTGGAACGCCGCCTGGCTAATCGACCGACGAGGTTTCACCAGTTGGTCTCATCCCTGGAGCGCAGCGTGGGGGAACAAAGTTCACCTCATTTGGGACTGGTGCGATGTAAGCATTCATAAGAACGCGCCAGGCATGGGAGCGTTCCACGTCGAATGGTCGCCAAATGGATTTGGTAGAAAGACTCGCATCTTTACGAGTCCTGTCGGCGAGTTAGACGCCGCCGTAGATCCGCAATCGGGACTGCTCGTCATTGTTCTAGCGCAAGACGCCGGCGGCGTTTACGTTCTTTCGCGTTCAGCGGACGGGAAATGGACACGACCGAGTCTGTTGCTCGCGCGGTTGAGCGGTCTTGACGGTGTTTCCATCGAGCCGACACAGAACGGTTCGTTCATCGTAAGAGCTGGGTCAGAAGATACGAAGGAGTGGTTACTTCGTCCCGAGCGATAGTCATCGGCTATTGCTCACTTCACCCAGCCAGAGTTATTCTTCATGCATGCCGACAGTCATCGAAGTAGAGAGACTCGCACTCGATTTACCTGAGCGTGAGCGGGCAAGGTTGGCGGCGAACCTTCTCGAATCGCTTCCGGGAGTTTTGTCTGATGAAGACGAAGGTATCGCAGAAGCTCTGAGGCGCGATGCAGACCTTGAGACGAATCCTGATCAAGCTATCTCTCTGGCACAGTTGGACTCCCAAATTCAGAACCGCCGTCGCTGATGCGCCTGGAATTCCATAAGCAGGTTGCCGCTGACATCTCGCGCATCATGGATTACTACGAAGATGTCGGAGGACCTCAGCTTGCTGACGAGTTCTACAGCGAACTGCGCTTATTCTTCCAAAATGCTGCCGAATCTCCCGAAGCGTACAGCATTCGCGAGCGCGATCTCAGGCGCGTGAATCTCAAAAGATTTCCGTACCATTTCTTGTTTCGCATCGTCGGCGATCGAGTGCGAATATTGGTTGTTCGGCACG
>QHXG01000403.1:0-13644 GCA_003222845.1 Acidobacteriota bacterium
CCTGATTCGTCAACGTAGAACCCCGGCGGATTTTTCGACAGGCCATTGATGTAAAGAGCGAATGCCAAGACGATTGCCGAGATAATTATTATCAGCCAATACTTGCCACGCAGCTTCGGCGCGCGCTCTGCCGGCGAAGGGTGGTCAGCGTGCCGGTTCTCGTCGCGGATACTAATGACATCAAAAACCAAGGCGATTGTTTTCTTATCACGCGCGAAAAATTCACAGGTAACTCCCTCTCCCTTTGGGAGAGGGTAGGGGTGAGGGCTTAGCACCGAAGAAGAAAAGATCGCTTCTTCTTTCTTTTAGTTCTCGTCGCTAACTTCGTCCCTCACCCCAACCCTCTCCCAGAGGGAGAGGGAGATTTCATAGCTAACACACATACTCTCTCTCTCGAAGAGGGAAGGGTGAGGGCTCAGCAACCAGAAACTAACCGTTCGGGTTTTCCGGCTTCTGCTGGCCGATAGAAGAAATAATAAAACCTAGACCCTCACCCCAAACCTTCTCCCAGAGGGAGAGGGAGTCTATTTGCTCAACTGCTCATAATAGTCAGGCAGAAGCTTAGCGCTATCCGAATCAAACATCCTGAATTTTGCCAGACCCATTTTCTGCATCCTGAATTTTAACGAAGTCCACAGCACACCCAGGCCATATCTCACGCTGCGCTTGAAGCTAATCGAAGATGCTTCCGGAAAATATTTTGTGGGACAGGATATTTCGCCAATATTAAATTTGAAGTAGATGGCCTGAGCGAGCACTTCGTTATCAAACAGAAAATCGTCGGTGTCCGCCTCGAGCGGCAGAGACTTGAGCACCCGGCGCGAGAACGCCCGAAATCCGGTGTGATACTCCGATAACTTGTAGCCGAGCAGAAGATTTTGGACCGCCGTCAAAAATCTATTGGAGACATATTTGTACCGCGGCATCCCGCCTTGCAGAGCGCCGACGCCCAGAATCCGCGAACCCAGGGCGATGTCGTAATGTCCGGACGCAATCATCCCGGCCAAAGAAGTAAGCAACCTCGGAGAGTACTGGTAATCAGGATGCAGCATGATCACGATGTCGGCATCACGCTTGAGCGCTTCTCGATAACAAGTCTTCTGATTTTTGCCGTAACCGAGATTTCTCTCGTGCAGAAAAGTCGTCAGTCCCAATTCCCGGGCCAAGGCGACTGTCTCATCAGAACTCGCGTCGTCGACCAGCAGCACCTCGTCGACTATCTCAAACGGCACCTCGTCGTAAGTTTGCCGCAACGTCCTGGAGGCGTTGTAGGCCGGCATGACAACCACGACTTTTTTGCCGTTGAGCATTGTCTTTCCTTCTCGGCGCGATTAACCTGAGCGAGCATATTTCATCAGTCGCATCGTCGCCAAGTCTGGCGAAGCGATTGGGCCTTTCATTCGCGTGAAGCTAAAGCTCGGAAACAATTTACTCGCTTCTTTCCGGCAACAGCATCCGTCTCTGCGCCTTTGGGTGCAAAAGCATCGTGTGGAACTGCTCTTGTTCGTTCTTTTGTGGGGGACGTTTGCATATTTCTATCAATCGACACAACAAAACGAGGCGGCTCGCTTCGATCAAACACGGGCCATCGCCCAGGAGCACCGGCTGGCGATCGACGACTACTGGTGGAACTCGGCGGACGTAATTCGTTATACAAGAAATGGCCGGGACTACATCTATCCAAATAAAGCTCCAGGCACAACGCTACTGGCCGTGCCGGTTTTCTGGGTCCTAACACATCTCTTCAAGCCCTTGGTCGCGGTCGGGCTCCCCGAATGGGTTTACTGGCACCTGGTTGCGTATTTGACGATCCTCTTCACAATTAGCCTGCTCTCAGCTTTATCTGCAGTCGCTACCTACAAGGTGCTGATGCGCATCACTGATGACGCCGGCTTTTCGGTGTTTGCCGTGCTGGCAATCTGGTTGGGCACGATGGCGTTCCCTTTCTCGACCCTCTTCTTTAGTCATCAACAGGCCGCAGCATTGCTGGCGATCGCCTTCTCTTTATTGTTTGCGCTCCGATGGGATGCAGTGTTTTCATCTTGGCGATCAATCGCTTTTCTTTTTATGGCAGGAGCCCTGATGGGCTTTAGCGTAACCACTGAATATCCCACAGCTCTGTTAGTCGCAATCCTTTCAGTATACGGTCTCTGGGTGATCGGTCTCGCCGGATCCAGGAGCGAGTCGGGAGAACCGCGTAGCGGTGAAATGTTTATAGAACACCATACCGAAGGGACTCCCGAAAGCTCCTTTAGGAGCGAAACTGATTCTACTTTCGCCCATGAATGGGCTCCTGAAAGCGATGGTTCAATCCGCTTCTATAAACATCGCATCCCTACGGGATTTTTCCGCCAGACGCCTCGCTCAAGAACAAAAGGAAAACTCCTGGCCGCATTCGTGCTCGGACTTGTTATCGGCGGTGGCTTCCTTTTCTGGTACAACATCGCCGCCTTTGGGAAGATTTTTTATGTTCCCTACGAAGCTTATTCCAAGGCGGGCTCTTCATTCCCCGTTTACTCGCGCGGCTTTTTAGGAATGCGCTGGCCGGGATTTGGACAATTCCTGCACGCGTTGGCCGCGATTACGATCAAGCCGCCAATTGGGATGCTGTATATCGGCGTCGAGCACTGGCGGCTCTATGCTTCCAGTCCCGTTTTGTGGCTCGCAATACCCGGAGTGGCGATCATGCTTTGGCGTCGACGGCTTAGACCGGAAGGGCTCGTTATCGCGGCGATGATAATTGCTTACCTTTTATTCGTCACCAGCTATGGCAACTCGATCTACGATTGGGCCGGCGCGGCGTATATAGGTCCGAGACACATCATTCCCCTGCTGCCTTTTTTAGCGCTTCCGATTTATTATGGCGGGCGCAAGCTCAGGTTTGTGTTCTATCCATTATTGGCAATCTCAGTCTTCTATATGTTGCTAGCGACAGCGATCGAGCCTCGGGTCCCTTATCCTTTCGAGAATCCGGCGCGAGATTCGTTTCTTCCCGACTATCTGCATAGCAGACTGGCGCAAAATACAGACGCGCTTTTCGATCCTCAGCACCGAAAGCTGACCGTGGATTCGACCGCTTTCAATTTGGCCAAGCTCGCTCGCGGGCCACGCTCTTATCAATTTGTGCCGCTGATGGGGTGGTGGCTTATCGTTGGTGGCGCACTGCTCATAGCCGCCGCGCCTGAATCAAAGTTAACTCGATCCGCCGATGATGGCGTCAGTAGCCCGCGCGTAAGCAAGGGCGCGCCGGTCGATGAAATCGCTGAACCGGACCGTGAAAGTGAAAAGCAGGAAGACGTGAACCAATGACCGCAAAGCCCGCGTATTCTCCAAAACTGGCCGTTGCCATGTTGTTTTTATTCACGATGACCGTCGCGCTAATGCCGGTCGTTTACAACGGGTGCAGCGGTGCGAAAGGCGGAAGCGTCGGCTTAAGAGGGAAGTACTACCGCAACGCCAAATGGGAAGGGGCGCCAGTGGACGTGCAAGTAGATCAGACGATCGACTTCGATTGGTCCAAAAGCCCGCCTTACCCAGCGCCGTTCAGTGCAGATTGGACGGGCAATGTTCTGATCGAACAACCGGGTAATTATCAATTCGCATTAATCTCTGATGATGGATCTCTCGTTGAGATCGATGGCCGCGTAGTTGTCGACGCTACTACCGTGCTCCTTCAGAAACAGACCGGAGCGATCGAGCTTCCGTCGGGCCCTCATTCAATCCACGTGAAATACTTTAATACCTTATTTGGTGGTTCGGTGAGATTGTTCTGGACTCCGCCGGCACGTCCTGAACAGATCGTGCCCGCCGAAGTGCTCCGGCCCGCTAGTAATTAGCAGGACTCTGCCCGGCTGATGGTTCGAATAGGCTGGTTTTCCAATAGCCCAGGCGTTCACCCTTATAGAGAAATCGGTTTTTCAGTAACCATGATCGATCAGCGCGAAGGCGAACCGCCCACAAACGAACCGCAAGCTCAGGATGGTCCTACTCGAGCGCGAGACCGTCTACCATTTTTCATTCGGCGCCTGGATTGGAAATTGATCGGAACGATCCTCGCTATCAAGGTGCTGTTCTATTGGTATGGAACGCAAGCCTATAAGGTGCTCACGAACTCTTCGATTGGAAGTTTTAAGAACTGGCTGGCCATCTGGAACCGTTGGGACGCCGTTCATTACGTCACGCTCGCGGAAAACGGTTATCAGGCGACGGGTGAAGCGAGGTTTCTGATCGTCTTTTATCCTCTGTTTCCCTGGCTAATGAGAATCACCGCACTGGTGTTTCGTAACTACGTCGTCAGCGCGTTGATCGTAGTGGCTATCGCTTCGATCGCCGCAGGGTTGCTGTTGAAACAACTGGTCAAGCTCGATTACGCCGACGAAGTTGCCGACCGCGCTGTCTGGTTCCTCTTCATCTTTCCAGGCAGCGCGGCCTTGCATACACCGTTCACCGAAAGCGTGTTGTTGGCTCTCGCAATTGGCTCGTTCCTTGCCGCGCGGAAAGAGCGCTGGCCCGTGGCGGGACTCTTAGGCGCGCTCGCCTGTTTAAGTCGAATTAACGGACTCGTATTAATGCCGGCACTGGTTGTCGAGGCTGGTTACCAATATTGGAAGACACGACGATGGCGCTGGCAGTGGCTTTGGATTGGACTCGTGGGCGTCGGTGTGCTCGGCTATTTGTTTCTTAATTACCGCGTTCACGGCAATCCGTTCATGTTTATGTCCTACCGACGCGAACACTGGTTTCAGATCATGGACTGGCCATGGATAGGAGTAAGAGAGAAGTTTCTCATGGCTTGGCACGGCACGGGACCGGCGAAGGCGGAGTGATAACCGGCACGCGGGACCTTTTGTTTTGGATTCTTGGGTTCGCTGCGACCATCTGGTCGTTCATAAAGCTCAGACCATCATACGCCGTATGGATGATCGGTAACTGGCTGCTTTTCACGAGTACGACTTTTATTATCGGCGTAGCGCGCTTTACCGTGATCATGTTCCCGCTCTTCATTCTTTTTTCACTGATCGCTTCGCGTCGCAGTTGGCACAGAATAATTACCGTTTGGTCTTTGCTCTTTCTCGCCCTTTTCACCGGCCTTTACGTGGAAGGTCACTGGGTGTTCTGAGTTTCGCCGAAAGTTCTGAGCTTGCTTTACGTTGCTCCCGCATGGAATCATTCAATTACAAATGAGCCTAAACGAAAATATCATCCTGGACGCCCTGCGCCAGATTAAAGATCCGGATCTACACAAAGACATCGTTACCCTCGGCTTTATCAAGGATCTGAACATCGATGGGGGCAACATCTCTTTTCGCATCGTGTTGACGACGCCGGCGTGTCCCGTACGCGACGAAATGAAGAATGCCGCGCAGGAACTCGTGAGCGCCATTCCGGGTGTGCAAACGGTGAACGTCACGATGGACGCTGAAGTGCCCAAAGGTCGTGGTCTCAGCGATAAGGTTTCCGTCCCCGGCGTAAAGAACATCATTGCGGTTTCGTCCGGCAAAGGAGGCGTCGGCAAGTCGACTGTCGCCGTGAATCTCGCGGTGGCGCTGGCGCTCGACGGCGCGCGCGTCGGTTTGATGGACGCGGATGTCTACGGGCCGAACGTTCCCATTATGCTTGGGGTCGACCGCGAGCGGCCGGAAGTAGACGTCAACAAATTGATTCCGGTCGAGGCTTATGGGGTCAAGCTGATATCCATGGCTATTTTGCAACCGGGCGACAAACCCATGATCGTGCGCGGGCCGATTCTGCATGGACTGGTGAAGCAATTCCTTTCCGACGTGAAGTGGGGCGAGTTGGATTACCTGATCGTGGACATGCCCCCGGGAACCGGCGATGTGCAACTGAGTCTCGCGCAGCTCGTGCCTGTGCAAGGTGCGGTGCTGGTCACGACGCCGCAAGAAGTCGCCATCATCGACGTGCGCCGCGCGCTACGCATGTTTGAAACGGTCAACGTCCCGGTGCTCGGCGTTATCGAAAACATGAGCTACTTCATCGCGCCCGATACCGGCGCGCGCTACCACATCTTCGGTGAAGGTGGCGGACAGAAATTGGCGCAGCAATACGGCGTGCCATTTCTCGGCTCGATTCCGATGGGCATCGAAGTGCGCGAAGGCGGTGACAAAGGGGTCCCCGTAGTCATTGGCCAGCCTCAATCGCCGCAGGCACAGGCGTTCAGAAAGGCAGCCGAAGAAGTCGCCAGACAAGTCTCGATCGAGGCCATGAAACCGGAGCTTGTTGTTTTGCGAAAATCCCAGTAAGATTGCTTTTCATAGAACGTAGTTAGTAATCAGCAATTTTTAGAATCGAATAGGAGTCAAATTATGTCAGCGAATCCAGCAACTACAACACCTACAGCAACGGCAGCGCCCGCAGCACCCTCGGCACCAAGCATAAGTTTAGGTGTTACGGAACCGGCGGCAAACGAGATTAAGAAGTTTATGACGAGCGAGGAAGGCTTGCCCGAAACCGCAGGACTGCGCGTCCGCGTCGTTCCGGGAGGCTGTTCGGGATTTCAATATAGTTTGAATATTGAAGAAGAGTCGCGCCAGGGTGATTTCGTGCTCGACGAAAAAGGCGTGCGCCTGTTCGTTGACATGTTCAGCGCGCAGTATTTGAACGGTGTCGAGATCGACTATGTGACCAACGTGATGGGCTCGGGCTTCACCTTCACGAACCCGAACGCCACGGGAAGTTGTGGCTGCGGCTCTTCATTCACCGCGTAAGTAACGTTACAGAACCGCGAGCGGTAGCGACCGGCTCTGGGTACGCAGTCGTCCCGACTGCTTCGCCTCCAGCACGGACTCATGCACAAGCAGTCGGGACGACTGCGTACCCAGGCCGGTCGCTACCGCTCGCGGTTTCTGTAACGCGCGCGGCTAAATCTGCGCGGCTCGGTCTGGTTCAGTTTGTACTGAAGGCCGGGCCGCTTTTGCGTCTGAGTCGCGCCCTCTCCCAAAGCGAGAGGGAGTAACCTTCGAATTCTCCGGCGCACTGCTACGCGCGTCTTCCCCTTGACTATCAACCCGCGCTTCGTTATAGACATCAAATACCGTCTGCAACTCAAAATTGATCCCCAGTTGCCGGAAAGAGTGGTGAAGTGTCCGAAAAGAGTTTGCCCAAGTCCCCTGTCTTCTACGACCCGCGTGGCCGTCGCTGGCGTCACGTGCGCCGCACCTATTTGGCGTTAGGTATCGTGATTACCGCATTGACTGCGGTCTTCATCTCCAGCGTTCTGTCTAATCCACTGCTGCCGCGATTCAATCTGCGGCCGCTTCAACATCTCCCGCGCAGCTCCGACCTCAAGCCGCAACCGCCGGCGCCTTTGCCCAACCCGCGTGAGGCCAAAGCGAAAAAGGCGCAGGCTGAATTGCAGAAAGCGTACGAGAAAGTTAAGCGCGTGCCGGGCAGGCATGCGGAACTGCTGCCGGTCGCGCCGCCACCAGCGACTACGCCGCCGCCCGCGCCCGCCAGCTTCAACGCCAAACAACTGGCCATCGGTTTCTACATCGATTGGGACGAATCCAGCTATTCGTCACTCGAGCGAAATCTCGATCACCTCGACTGGGTACTGCCGCAATGGGTGCATCTGGTGAATGCCAAGCCCGAGGAGCGGCCAATCGCAGATGAGCTTAACGACGGTCAGGCGTTAAAGGCTTTGAACCTGATTCGCCAGAAGCGTCCGCAGATTTCGATTCTGCCGATGGTGCAGAACCTCGACGATGAGAAATGGGAGAAGGACTTGCTGGCGCGGGCTGTGGGCGATGAGAATTCAAGGCAGCGATTGATAAACGCGCTGGCGGATTTTGTCGAGCAAAACAAGTTCGGCGGCATCTGTGTGGACTTTGAAGAACCCACCAAAGAAATGCAGCCAAATCTGCTGCGCTTCATGCAGGAATTATACGCGGCGTTCAAACCACGCGGATGGGTCGTGGTTCAAGCCGTACCGTTTAGCGATGATGAATGGAGCTATCGCGACTATGCGGCAGCCACCGATTACCTAATGCTGATGGCTTACGACCAGCATTATGCCAACAAAGACTTCGGGTCCGTCGCGGCGCAGAGTTGGTACGAAGATCTGCTCTCAAAACGGATGGGTGAGCTGGATCCGGCAAAGACGATCGTCGCTCTCGGGAACTATGGCTACAACTGGACGGAAGGCTCCGACGCGAAGGAAGTAAGTTTTCAGCAAGCCCTGATCGATGCCAGAGACTCGGAAGCGCAAATCGAATTCGATCCCGAGACGCGCAATCCGCATTACGACTATGACGAAGAAGATCAGACGCATCACATCGTCTGGTTCCTCGACGGCGTCACGGCATTCAACCAGATGCGCGCCGCCAGCGGTTATCATCCGGGCGGTTTTGCCTTGTGGCGGCTCGGTTCTGAAGACCCATCGATCTGGTCGGTTTTCGGAACCGATCAGTCCAATCCTGCGCCCGATGCGCTGAAACGAATGGTTTATGGCTACGAGGTGGACTTTGAAGGCACGGGCGAGTTGCTTCAGGTGCAGTCCAGTCCCCACGACGGCGAGCGCGGCGTGAACGTCGATCCGAAGACGGGGTTTATCGCGTCCGAAACTTACGACAACGAAAAGATTCCTTCGTCTTACGTGATCGAGCGCACCGGAGATCATCCGGGAATGATCGCCCTGACCTTTGACGATGGACCCGACGCCAGATATACGCCAGCCCTCCTCGACGTACTCAAACAGGAGAACGTGCCGGCAACCTTTTTCGTGATGGGGAAGAACGGTCAGGCAGAACCTGACTTACTGCGACGCATCGTCAACGAAGGCCACGAGATCGGCAATCATACTTTTACGCATCCGAACCTCGGTGAAATTCCCGGACGCATGACCGACCTCGAACTCAACGCGACCCAGCGTCTAATCGAATCGATCACTGGACGTTCGACGGTGCTCTTTCGGCCGCCTTATTTCGGAGACGCGGAAGCCGACACGCCGGAAGAAGTCGAGCCCGCTATCCGCGCGCAAAAACTTAATTATGTAATGGTCGGATTGCGCATCGACCCTGGCGACTGGAAGCCGGGCGTGACTGCGGATGAGATTGTCCAAAAGACGATCGATAGGGCAATGGACAAGAACTCTGAGACACGCGGGCAGGTGGTCTTGCTGCACGATTCAGGTGGCGAGCGCGAGGCAACCGTTGAGGCTTTGCCGCGCTTAATCCACGAACTACGCGCGCGCGGATTCAAGTTCGTGCTGGTCTCCGACCTGGCCGGATGGACACGCGATCAAGTAATGCCGCCCCTGCCTCCAAGCCAGAGCTTTTACACGCGCACCGATACGGTTGCTTTTCTGTTGTTATCGACTGGCGGTTGGCTCCTGCAGTGGGCTTTCATCACCGGAATCGTCCTGGGTCTCGGCCGGTTGGTCGTGATCGGCGCCCTGGCATTCGCACAGTGGGCGCGATCGCGACGCCGCGAGCGCGGGCACGTCGGCGAACATTATGAGCCGTTCGTTTCAGTCATCGTCCCGGCGTACAACGAGGATCGAGTGATCGAAAGCACGATTAGCAGCCTGCTGAATTCGGATTACCCCAGCTTTGAAATCATTGTTGTCGATGACGGATCGACCGATCGCACCAGCGAAGTCGTCCGGGAAAGCTTTGGGGACGAACCCCTGGTCCGTCTATTCACGGAAGCAAATGCCGGTAAAGCTGCCGCGCTGAACTTTGGTTTGCGTTACGCGAGAGGCGACGTGATAGTAGCGCTCGACGCTGATACCCAGTTTCCCGCCGACACGATTCGAGCGCTGGCTCGCCGCTTTGTCGATCCTCACATTGGCGCCGTCGCCGGTAATGCGAAAGTTGGCAACCGCATCAACATCGTGACGCGCTGGCAGGCGCTCGAATACATCACTTCTCAAAACATGGATCGGCGCGCGTTCGCCAGTCTCAATTGCATCACGGTAGTTCCCGGGTCGGTCGGGGCGTGGCGTCGCGAGTTGATTGACCAATGCGGCGGCTTTAGCACGGACACTCTGGCCGAGGACCAGGATCTCACGATGCTAATTCGGAAACTTGGTTACAAGATCGGTTATGAAGAATCGGCGATCGGTTGGACTGAAGCGCCCGATCGTCTGGGCATGCTGGCGCGTCAGAGATTCCGCTGGGCCTATGGTACGTTGCAATGCCTTTGGAAACATCGCGATGCGCTGTTTCGTCCACGTTATGGCGCGCTGGGCTTTGTGGCCATGCCGAACGTGTGGATATTCCAGATCATCTTTCCTTTGATCTCTCCGATCATGGATCTAATGCTGGTCTACACTTTTCTCTCGAACGGGCTCGACTGGTTACAGCAGCCAAGCGGTTACCGGTTCACCAATCTTCAGCAAGTTCTTTTTTACTACGCGCTGTTTCTCGCAGTCGATTGGTGCGCCGCCGGTTTCGCGTTCGCGTTGGAACGCAAAGAACAGTGGCGCTTGCTTTGGTGGCTGTTCCTTCAGCGCTTCTGCTATCGCCAGGTGATGTATTATGTCATGGTGAAATCAGTCAGCACTGCGATTCGCGGCGCCGTGGTCGGATGGGGCAAGCTGGAACGGAAAGCTACCGTTGAAGCGCAACCGTGA
Organism: Acidobacteriota bacterium; assembly: GCA_003222845.1. Lineage (GTDB taxonomy): Bacteria > Acidobacteriota > Blastocatellia > Pyrinomonadales > Pyrinomonadaceae > UBA11740. Next base: position 10,592 of record QHXG01000403.1, read on the forward strand.
CTATCTCTCCTTTGACAGCGTTTAGAGCGCGGACTCGTCCGCCCATGTTGCGGCACAAGTGCCGCATCTAAACGGCCTCCCACGAGTTGGAATTCCCCGATGTTGTCAGCAATGCTCAAGCCGCAAAAAAAGTGGTTTGTTTTTCTCGCGCTGCTCGTGGTCGCGGCGGGTTTTCGCGTTGCCATTGCCCATTGGTTCCCCAATGATGCGCCTGATGACGGGCGCATTTATGCACAGATTGCGCGCAACGTTCTCGAGCAGCACGTCTATTCGCATGAGACCGCGCCGCCTTACGATCCTTCTTACATTCGCCTGCCCGGTTACCCGCTCTTTCTCGCCGCTGTGTATTCAATATTCGGCCACACTAACAACGGCGCCGTGCGCATCGCGCAGGCTTTGATTGATACCGGAACGTGCGCGCTCGTCGCCTTGCTTGCGTTCTATTGGCAACCGGACGAAAAACGAAAACGCGCGACGGCAATCGCAGCGTTGGCGCTGGCCGCTGTCTGTCCCTTCACCACCATCTATGCGGTGACGATTCTCACGGAAGTGCCGACGAATTTTTTCGTCGTGGCGATGTGTCTGGCGGCAACACTCGCATTTCGAAATAGCTTCACCACAGAAGACACAGAGGGATCGTTGAAGGATCAGAAAAACTTCAAGCATGCACTCTGTTGGTGGAGCATCGCCGGCTTGCTCGGTGGTATTGCAGTTATGCTGCGCCCCGACTGCGGACTGTTTGTGGCGGCAATTGGTTTCACGTTGGTGATCACAACTATTTGGAGTGTGGTGAGAAAAGCGCGAAACCGCTTCGGCTTAGAACCAGGTCTTAGGTCTTGGGTCTTTGGTCTTGGTCAAAAACCAAAAGCCAAAGACCAAAGATCAATTCCAGAGCACAAATCGAAGAAATTCATCCCACGCGCCCTGATGTCCGGCACGCTCTTCTCTATCGCATTCGCGCTCGCGCTCACGCCCTGGGCCATTCGCAACTGGCGTGTTTTTCATATACTTCAGCCGTTGGCGCCGATGAACGCGGAGATGCCCGGCGAGTTCATTCCGCATGGTTACCTGCGTTGGGTGAAAACCTGGTTAGATGACCAGCGCTATATCGATGTCGCCGTCTGGGAGGTCGGCATCCAGCCGATCACTATCGACGATCTGCCCGATAGTGCATTCGATTCGCTCGATGAGCGCACCCGCGTCGCGGCGTTGCTCGAGCAATACAATCATCCGCCGCAAGAGCCAGCGAGCGATGGTGAAGAGCTGTCGCAAGCGCAGGCTAGCCCGACACCAACGCCGCAAGCGTCACCAAAACAGACGCCGGCAAATACCGAAGTATTGGCCAGCAAAGCCATTCCGACTCCGGGAAGTGAATCGCAGCAGACTACAGACGACAACTCGAACAGTAATGCGAAGAGCGACCAAACCGAAGACAGCGGCGATCAGGAAGACGAGAACGACAAAGGCGATGAGGACCAATCAGACGAGTCAAAGCCGGAAGACCACGGGCCAGTGGCGATGACGCCGCAGCTCGATGCAGCCTTTGGCCAGCTAGCCGCCGAACGAATTGCGCGTCATCCACTTCGTTATTACTTCTGGACGCCGGCTAGGCGCGCCGCGGCACTCTGGTTCAATACGCATTCCGATTATTATCCTTTCGAGGGCACACTGCTTCCCCTTGAAGATCTCGATCACGACATTCACCAACACATATGGCTTCCGCTGTTCGCGACGTTGGTTGGGATTTATACCCTCGCCGGTCTCGCCGGCGCCTTTGTGCTGTGGCTCAGTCGGGACTTCTTCGCGCGTAGTTGGCTATTGCTTGTATGCCTGATCGTAGTTACTCGGCTCGCGTTTTTCTCGACCCTTGAAAATCCCGAGCCGCGTTACGTAGTTGAGTTGTTTCCCTTCTTAGCGGTGTTGGGCGGGATTGCTTTTGCGCGGATCTGGAAGTGGTCAACGCCCAACAGGTTGCCGAAGAAGTCCCCTCTCTCTTTTTGGGGTGGGATAATATAGTTGACACAGCCCGTCAGGGCGTTGGACTAGGATAAGCTTTCATATCTTCAGCGAGTTTATCGAAGCCAAGGTAAAGGGAGGCGTCGTCTTTTCTAAGTTTCTTCAGATAACTCTGAATCTCTGAATTATCGTAAGCCTTCTCGATTTCGTAAGAGTATCCGCTGTAGAACAGGTCTCGGGGATTAAGTGCTTTTGGTAAAGATCATTCATCGCTTCAAGGATGTTCAAATAGCCCTCAAGATCATTGTCAGTGAATTTGCCCCCATTCTCCTTCAGGAGGTGTTTGCGGCTGTCAATCGCGGCTGCGAGCTTGGGATAAGGTTCTTTAGAGAGCCGCTCGTCGAACCGGAGTAATAGGTCGGCTGCGCGCGCTACCTCAGTACGGCCCATCTCTGCCTTCATAATCTCTAATTGTTGAGACATGAGACGGGCCTGTTGGTTTATGCTTCGCCATTGAAGGATGGTGGCGATACTGTAAATGATTCCAATAAGAACGAGCAGACCGGTAAAAATGCTTAGCAGCTTTGCATGATTCCATTCGAGCGGTTTGGGATCGTCCATTGTGGTTTCACGCAGCTTTCTTTTTCTTCGCGGCTTTTTGTTTTTCGTATTTCGCTTTCTGTTGATCGATCTCTTTTTTCGGGACAGCCATTAGACGCTTTGTAAATTCTTCAAAGCGGCGATATTCCTCTGATGGCGGTTTAGTTGGTTTAGTTCTCTTCATGGCGTTTAATGCTTTTTCTTCTGAATTCCCTTATGGATCATCGGTCGGAACTTCCACAGATTGACCGTGCTGTCTTTTTGTACTTTAGCGATGAACGGAAAATTGTTCTGCTCAATCATCTCAAAGATCTTAGGTAATGCTTTTATGATAATCACCGCACTGTCTGCATCTTTCAACTGGCCGGAAACTATTGCAAAGGACTTTACGCGTGCATCTAGTAAGGCGTCCAACTCCAAAAGGCGCCTTCCGATAGCTAAGTCGCGCATGAGTACAATCCATTTCTTTTCGCCTACCACTTGGAGCCATATTTGAT
>QHXG01000403.1:13841-14156 GCA_003222845.1 Acidobacteriota bacterium
TGCTTTTTCGATTTCCGACGCTTGGCACCCATAATCTTCCGCTAGTTCGGGGATCGCCTCGCCAGCACTGTTGCGGTCAGCTATTATCGCTGTCGGTACGCCGGCTGTTACGAGAATTGCTTTGCCGAACGATATTCGCGGATCAATCAGAATCAGTTTTGGCTCCTCTGCAACCCGTCGCGGATGACGAGTTAGATACGGGTAGAGAGCAACTGCTGCCTTTGCTGGATCGCGCTCAATCCGTCTCAGATACGCAGCAACTATTTCCCTCATCTCAAGTTGACCTTTCAGAGACACATTCTCCAGCTCGCCCGC
>QHXG01000168.1 GCA_003222845.1 Acidobacteriota bacterium
AGGAGAGGGAGTTACCTGCAAATTCTTGGCGCATCGGGGGCTCCCCTTATTTTTGTGCCTCGATCAGCTCTTCGACATCGAGCAACAACGCCACGCTGCCATCAGCCAACTCCGCGGCGCCCGAGACACCGGGCCAGCGCGCGCCGTGCCGGCCCAGGCTGCGTACCAAAGTCTCTTGCTTCCCCTCGATGCGCTCTACGGCGATCGCGATTCGCATTTCACTGCCGCCGCCATTCCGATAGGGTTTCGTTTCCAATATGAGGGCGACACGCTCGTTCGCGGCGCCAATTTCCACAGATCGATCTAAAAGGTGCGCCAGCGAAAAGAGTGGGAGCTTCTCTCCCTTCCAATCGATCGCTCCGGCGCTTCCTTTATTATCGGGTCCGTCCCCATCCAGAGCATGTTGGCCGGCTACGCGAGCGGATGCGATTGCATAGAGTTGATCGCCGGAGCGAACGAGCACGCAGCGAACTAAAGCCAGCGCCACGGGCAAACTGATCAAGAACGTCGTTCCCTTCCCTGGTTCAGTATGCACGCGCACTTCACCGCCGGATTGTTCCACCGCGCGGTCGACGACGTCGAGCCCGATGCCGCGGCCTGACAACTCCGATACCTCTGTCGCGGTCGAAAAGCCCGGCCGGAAAATCAAGCGCAGGCACTGGTCCATCGTCAGAAAGTCGTGTCCCGCAATTCCCTGTTCGCGAGCGGCGGATGCTACACGAGCCAAATCGATGCCGCGACCGTCGTCGTTAACGACAATATGTATTCGGCCACCCTCACTGAAAGCGGCTAATCTCAATTTACCTATGACATTCTTGCCGGCCGCAGTTCGTTCTTCAGGACTTTCGAGGCCGTGGCTGACGGCATTGCGCACCAGATGCAGAAGCGGTTCGGCAATAGCATCGGCCAGCGGCTTATCGATCGCGATGTCGCCGACAACGATTTCAAACTCAACTTCCTTTCCCAACTGGCGGGCGGCAATTCTTCCCGCGCGCGTCGCTACTCGTTCGAGTGTTTCCGCCAGCGGCACCAGCCGCAGCTTGATCAGCCGTTCTTCGAGTTCGACAAACCGTCGTCGCAGAAGTGTCGTCGCCGCGGTGACAACATCCCGATTGTCTGGCGCACGGGCAGCGGGAAGCGCGTTGATCGTATCGCGAAATAATTCGCCGGCGTCGGTGATAATTCGATCGAGTTCACTCAGCTCCACGCGGACTGAGGCGGCAGGCTCTTCAGAAGTCATTCGCAGAGAGTCGGCTGGCGCGGGTTCTCTCTGCCGAGTTGAAGCCGGTTCGATCTTTAACTTACTTATTTCGATTCGGCCCAGTTTGACAGCGCGGCGCGCGATCTCTTCAGAGATCACTTCGGCGGCGTAGAGCAGTCGGAAGCTGATCTCGTCAGCAGCGGCGAATTCTCCGGGAACCGTCGCAATCACTTCGCCGATCTGCCCCAACAACTTGCTGAGTTCGCGAAAGTTTTGATCGAAGTCTTCGATGGCAAAGCCCGCCGAGACTATGAACAGCCTGGCGCCTTCACGGACGGCTTCGCGGGCGTGCTGTAGATCGTATTCGCTCAGCGAACTGGCCACGTCAGGTGGCAGGATAGCTCGTAATGTGCCGGCAATTTTGCCCTGGCTGGCGCCAGTACTGGCGATTGCTTGCAAACGCGCGATTAGTGCTTTCGCATTTACCTCGCCGCCCGTGGCTTCGGGTGAAAGAGCCTGCGCGATTACATTCGTTGCTTCTTCGAACAGATTCAGCAATGAATCGTCGATGATGACGCGACCTAGTCGCACACAATCCAAGACGCTCTCGAATGAATGCGAAACCTCGCGAACAATATCCAGCCCCAGCGAAGCTGCCGAACCTTTTAGCGTATGCACGCGACGAAAGATGCGCGCTGCCAGTTCGCGCCGCCTCGGCCCCTGAAAGCGCACCACGCGCAGTTGGTCGAGATCGCGATCGAGTTTTTCAACGATCTCTTGAGCGTCGGCTGTGAACTGGCGCTGTCCTTCATCCATCTCGCGATCAGTTTAGCTCAGATTCGCAACCGGCGATGAAGGATTTTGCTCGGCGGAGAGTCTGCCGGAAAGGGTATTTCTCTGTGCAAACTCTGTGATGCTCTGTGTCTCTGTGGTGAAATTACTCGAAAAAAGATTCACCACAGAGGCACAGAGGTGACACAGAGAGCCACAGAGACCTTTTTCCTTGGTGTTGAGAAGCCCGATTATGAACAGGCGGAAAGCAAGCTCTTCGACGAGCGGGTCTGACACTAGCTTCTTCTCAAGACGAGATATCTAAGAAAAACTCATATCGACTAACTACTGTTTCGAAACCGGTTTGGCGATCACCAACGGATCGACCTGCATCTCTCGGCGATAGAAAACCCGGGGACGTTGCACGCTCCTTTTTTCAGGATCGGCAATCTTTTGTTCACCCTCGGTGAACGCAATACCCAAACCGAGGCCACGACTCTCCTTCATTTTCTCCTCCTGCATTTGCGGCACGCGCTCGGTGGCAAAGTCGAGCCATTCGCGCGCGCTCAACACACCGTCCTTTGGTTCGTTGTCAGCGGCCGCAGTCTTCAATCCCTCTTCGACCAATGCATAAGTGAGCAAGCCGTGGCCGAGTTGCGCGGCTTCCAGCGCCGCCTGATAACTTTGCGCGGCGGTGAGAATGTACATGCCTTTTTCATACGCGAGTTGGGCCAGACCTTTTGAGTTCATTGGGCCGCGACGTTTTTCTTCAGCTTCGAGCGCTTGCCCCGAATTACAAGCATCGATGACCATCAGCAGCGAACTGGCGGCGAGACCCTCGACCGATTCTTCCAACTCCACATCGGAAATGCTGTGCACCAGTATCGACTTGATTGCGCTCTCGTTTAATTCGCTTCGGTTGCCGTCGTAACCGAGATCGTGCGGGATGAGATAAAAGCGCTGTCCCTGTGCCGTGCCATGTCCGGCGAAATAAATAATGACGGCATCTTCCGGCTCCGCGCGCGTCAGCCGATCGAGTGGTCCTGTTTTCAACGTCGGTGCTGCGGCCGCGCCCGCCAGGCGTCTTAGCGCAGACAGAATGTTCGCCTTGGTCGCGTTCTCATTCAGCAACGGAACCACTTCGACTCGATCGAAATGAGCTACCTGCGTTTGGCTGCGGCGCAACTCTTCGGCAAAGCTTTGCGCATCGGCGACCGCGTATTTCAAGTTATACTGAGGGTTCGTATATTCGTTAACGCCCACGGCTATGACCCAAGCTGTCCCTGCGCGCTTGAGGCTGTCAGCGCCGGTCAGCAACAAATTAGCGTCTTTACTTTTGACGTTGTCTTTGTTGAAGGCATAGGCCGTCAACCGATTGGGACCGGCAACCAGCGCGATCTCTTCTTCGAGCGAGGTCGAAGCCTGTCCTTTGAGCGCGTCACCATGCCAGACCTTGACGAGCGACCCATTGCGGAACAAACGCACATCGCGAGCACCGCTTCCCTGCGGATGTTCCGAGTCGGCGGCTGAATCAGTAATGTCGATCTTTATTCTGATCGTGCGTGTCGCGATCGCAGAATCAGAAGTGGCGCCACCCGCAAGCGACAATTTCACGATGGGTTGGCGACGATCTTTCCTTGAAACATCCTGCGCGACGTGCGGGCGTTTGCCGGCGAAAACGTCGGCGAGCAGTCCGGGATAATAAAACTCATTAAAGAACCATTCGATTGGCGCGACGTTGAAAGTGTCGCGGTTATAGCGCCAAAGAATTTGGTTCCAGGACGCCGGCGTGCCGTCGAATAAACCTTCGGGCGTGACCACGATCCATTCGCCGCCATCGTCCAGCGAAACCAGGGTCAGTAAGTGCTCGCCCGTGCTTACGTCCCAAAGAAAAGTCCCACCGTCATCACTCGCCGAGGCCAACAGGCGACCATCGGGACTGAAGTCCAGCGATTCAATGTTTGATGTGTGGCCCGTAAGGGTTCGCAGTTCGCGTTTTGAAGTCACGTCCCAGATTTTGATTGTGTTGTCGGTGCTGCTGGAAGCGACCAACTTGCTGTCGCGACTGAAGGCCACTGAGGTAACGCCTTTGCCGTGTCCTTTGATAGCTCCAATCTGCTGCCCTGAAGCTGTGTCCCAGAATACGATCTGACCGATTGCTTCGACCTTAATATCCTTGAGCATGTCCTGCGGGTCGGGCGGTTTCTTATTTTTCGAAGCTTTCGGATTCATGGCGCCACTCATCAAGGCCGCCATATCGAAATTTGATTTTGATTCGACGCCGCCGGTCGCCAGCATCTTTCCATCGGAAGTGAAAGCAACTGAAGTGACGCTGCGGCCCATTGTTCCGGCGGTCATCGTTCCGAGCACGTTCGTCATCATCGCGCTTATGTCCGCCATGTTCGGCATCGTAGGCATGGTAGGAATCGTGCCACGGTTGCGAGGATTGGGCATTGAGCCGAGATTCGGAAGCGAAGTCATGTTGGCCAGCGGTGATGAAGTTAAATTGCGAAGACGACTGCCCGAAGCAACATCCCAAAGCGCCACCTCGCCCTGTCCGCCGACGGTTGCCAACACGTGGCCATCAGCACTGAATCCAACTTCGTTCGGGGCGGTTCCGAGCGTGAGGGTCTGCAACTCGCGTCCTGAATTCACATCCCAGATTTTGACGTCGCTCTGCGTCGCAGGCATGCTGCCGGTCGACTGTGACGCTGGGTCCTGCATATACACGGCCACCAGCAAGTGTCCGTCAGGACTGAAGTAGACGCGCTCAACGCCAATGCCGGGCGCCGTCCGCGTCAGCGTTTGCAGCGCGCGGCCAGTTGTCGTTTCCAAAATCATAATCGCGTTGTTGTTGGGAGCGAACATGGCGACCAACCTTCCATCGGGGCTTGGCATGCCGAACAACTTTTCAGAAGGCGCGGGAGTAAGACGAAGTCCGCGCCCGGTGCGCAAATCCCAGCGCGTTCGGCCTCCCGAAATAAGTTGAGTACCATCGGCATTAAATGAGACGGAATAGGACGGATTGCTGCGACCCTTCATTTGCTGAACTTGTTTTCCAGTTTCCGTGTCCCAAACGAGTGTCTGCGTTCCAAAGCCTCCGGTGGCAACTCGCTTTCCGTCATTGCTGAAGCCGAGAAACACCCCGCCATTCTCAGCGAAGACACCAATGTTCGGAATATTGAGCGGTGTCAGCACACGCCCCGTCGCTACCTCCCACGCTTTGACGGTGTAACCCTCCGCGAGCGCGACGAATCGACCATCGGGACTGAATTGGACCTTGCTGAAATCGTGCGTGGTAGGCGTTAAGTCGCGCTCGCTTTGTTTCGCGGTCAAGTCCCACACTTTTAATCTCTTCTCGACAATCCCCGCCGCGAGCAAGCGGCCATCCGAGGTGGAGCAAAGTTCGAGGCTGTTGTCCAGATCGTGTTCGAGATTGATCGATCGAGCCTCGCGTCCGGTGACCAGATCCAAAACCGTAATTTTCGAACCGCTGCCCTCGACCCGGGCTAGTTGGTTGCCGTCGCTGCTTAACGCCACTCCACCTTGTCCTCCGGTAAAGCTGGATGGATTAAGAGAAGTAGTCTCGATCGTCTTGATTTCGCGCCAACTCGGCACGTCCCATATTCTCAGTGCATCGCTCATCGTGACCAGCTTCTTGCCGTCGGCGCTGAAACCGATAAATGAGACCCCGAGCGCGGCCATGAATGAAGCTTGCGCTCCTGAGAGTGTCTGGACCTCACCCCCAGTCGTCACGTCCCAAATCTTGACGGAATTGTTGCCCGCGGCCGCAGCCAGGAAACGACCGTCACGGCTAAAAGCAATGACGGGCGCCAGGCCGTTTGTGTTCTGGCCGCCGGTGGAGAGATCGCGCAACTCGCGTCCGGTTGCCGTCTCCCACAATTTGATCGTGCTGCTACGAAACGTCGCGGTCGCGAGCAGACGGCCATCCGGGCTGAATATCAATCGAGTAGCGCCGAAGAAGTTGTTATAGCCGGTCTGAAGCACCAACTCGGGTTTTGTTTCTCTCGATTTCGACTGATCAGTTTGCGACGTGTTGGCTGGGTTATTTTCAATACCCAGACCGCGTTTGTCCTGCGGCGTTGGAGATGGCGTCTGCGAAAATAAGTTCGCGACACACAGAGAGGCGAGCACAATTGCTAAGGTAACCCGCCAGGAGATCGTCGAAAACAGGAAGACACTTTTCGAGTTACTAATAGTTTCTTTCATGTTAGTTTCGATCCGGGGGATGGTGAAAGCCTAGTGGCAGCGGCGGACGGTGTCAACGGCTGTGCCGAAAGGTTGAGGACCGAACCGGTTCATGCGGTCAGAAGGAATCATCATCGTCGCTCTTGGAAGCGCTCAGCTCGCTCTGGGGCTCGAAAGCTGTAACGATTGGGCGCCCCTGATTGTCACGGGTCAACATCTCAATTCGTCGCTCAGCCTGATTCAGACGCTCCTGACACTCGCGCGAAAGCTTCACGCCTTGCTCGAACAATTCAAGGCTCTTCTCCAGCGTCAACTCGCCCTGCTCCAGCTCGCGGACGATGCGCTCGAGTTCTTCCAGAGACGATTCGAAAGTTTTTGGCTTTGAGTTGCTCATTTTGGTTAAGCCCTCTCCCGTTGGGTTGGGGTGAGGGCCTAGCGAACACTGCACCTGCTCTTTATTGTCCTAAGCTCCGCACCCTCACCCCTGGCCCCTCTCCCAAAAGGGAGAGGGGAAACACTGCTACTGACCCGGCTTCAGAAAACGTTCCATCTGCTTGCGAATCTCATCTTGCATCCCATTGCGGCCCGGCGGCAAATTCTTCATCACGTTGTCAGCGATTAGCTGGGCCATCTTATCATCCTTTACGGCCACGATTCGCCAAAGGTCGGCATTCGGCTGCATTGTAAGCTCAAGGTGGTCGTCGCGCACATTCACTTTCACCTGCGCCAAATTGTTCTCTTGCTTAATGTCGGCGAACTGGCCGATGCCAAGCGCTATGATGAAGAAAGGTTTTCCCGCAGCCGGCTCAGTAAGCCTATGCAACTCTTGTAGGAACTGATCATGCACGGTCTCTCGCAGTTTGGAAGTGAGTGTTGAGAACGCAGAATCAATCTGATCCGACCAGCGTGAGTTGAGTAACGAACCCGAGAGTCGTTGGCGGACCTGCGAAATAAAGTCGGCCGTCACTTTGTCGGTGTCGAGCAGACTATCGACGGCGGCGGTGTCGTTCCGCTGCGATGCATCCACCAGCAGCGCCAGGGAATACGCGGGGCTGCTTTGATAATGATGCCACCAAAGATAAGCGCCACCCGCGATGCCGGCGACGAACAGGACCAGCACCGCCGCGATGATGAGTAATATCCAGCGGAGTCCGCCACGAGATTTCGATTCCTCCGCCAAACCTCGCGGAACCTCGCCGCGCTGTTGACCTTGACCAAGGTCTATGACTATCCGGTTACGTTTCATTGTGGTTCTTCAGTTCGTTCGACACGACAATCAAGCGCGCCCTTCCACAAGCGCAGATGCACGGCGTCGCCGATTTCAATCGCGGTAGATTCACGAAGAATTTGGCCGCGCGTGTCTTGGGCGATTGCATAGCCACGCTCCAGAACTCTCAACGGCGACATCGCATCCAATGCCCCTGCCGCCAAACTGAGTTTCTGCTTTGCGGTTTCAAGACGAGTCGCGATCGCAGCGTCGTGCGCTCTACTTAACGACTCGAAACGCGTACGCGCTGACATGACGTTTGCACGCAGTTGCGCCGGCGAAAGACTGTGCGCTGCGGCCCCAAGCCTTCGATGAATACGCTGAAGCTTGCGCGTAATTGCTGTTTGCAATCTATGTTCGGCGCCGTCAGTGGCGCTCATCGCGCCGTGTAGTCGCCCGAGGACTGCATCGAATGCCGGCGAAAGCGCTATCTTCTGCACGTTCGCGCGCGCGCCGGAAATCTTGAATCGAATCGAGCCGGAGAGCGTCTTAGCCAGTGTTTCAAGCAGCGAGCACAACTGAGCTTCGTGCGCCGCCACAATCTCAGCCGCCGCTGAAGGCGTGGGCGCACGCAGGTCGGCGACAAAATCGGCGATGGTGAAATCGGTTTCGTGCCCAATGGCCGAAATCACGGGAATTGCAGAGGTGCGAATGGCGCGCGCCACAACCTCTTCATTGAAGGTCCAAAGATCTTCGATTGAGCCGCCGCCGCGCCCGACAATCATCACGTCTATTCCTTCTTCATGCCGTCCGTCGCGCAAAGCGCGCGCGTGAAACTCGTTAAGGAATTTGATTGCGCGTACAACTTCGCCGGTGGCGCCGTCACCTTGCACGCGCGCTGGGGCAAACAAAACGTGCACGGTGCGGGTGCGTCGAGAGATCACGTTCAGGATGTCGCGAATCGCGGCGCCGTTTGGCGAAGTGATCACCCCCACGCGGCGCGGAAACATCGGAACCGGTCGCTTCAATTCAGCGGCAAACAGACCTTCTGCTTGCAGCCGCGCCTTCGTTTGCTCGAACGCAAGTTGCAAAGCGCCGGCGCCCACCGGCTCGAGCGTTTCGACGATTAATTGATACTCGCCTTTGGGTTCGTAAACGCTGAGTCGCCCACGCGCGCGCACTTGCAAACCATCTTCGGGACGAAAACGGATGCGCTGATTGCTGCTGCGATAACAAGCCGAGCGCAATTGCGCGAATTCGTCCTTCAGAGTGAAATACCAGTGCCCGGAATTCTGCGCACGAAAATTTGAAATTTCGCCTTCGACCCAAACCGAAGCGAAACGCTTTTCCAGCGCGCCGCGAATGGAAGCGGTTAGTTCCGATACGCTAACCGGTTGGCGTTCGGTTTCATCGAAGAGGGATGCCAGCAGCGGTTGGTTCATTCAGTTTTGTTGGTGACAGTTCTTCGAGCTTCTTGGAAGCGTTGGCTAATCTGCGTAAAGTAATGCTATCACCGCATTGGAATCAAAGCCACAGTTACCGTTTCCCAGCTCGTCCTAAATAGTGAATGGAAAATGATCCGGTCGCTACCGCTCGCGGTTCTGAAACGGTTCCGTAAATCCCGGCGCCAGCATATTGGCAAACGCTGTCGGATTCTTGATTTGCTGGCGGCGCATCCAGTCCTCGGACATGTCGATCAGTTCGGCCCCGCGCTGGCCGCCGATGATCTTACCCAGTTGCCGGCGCGCGGCTGTGGCGTACAACTTCATGTCCGCGACTTCAAAGCCCTGGATTGCCAGCGAAGCCATCTCCGCCGTTGCGCGCTCGTCGCCACGGCTGTGCGCGACGCCGGCGCGAATCAATGCGGCCAGCGGATCGGACCACGCCATTCTTTCGGCCACAAGTTTTTGCGCTAACTTCTCAGCAGTTTTCAGACGACGCTCACGATTACTGCCAGTAGCGCTGGCCAGCGCCAGTCTCGCGCGCACATGCGTAGCTTCTATTCGCAACCCCTGAAAGCGCATGAGCATGGATTTCACCAGCGGCTTGACCTGTCCTTCGATGTGCCGCCAGGCAACTTCCGTGTCGCCGGTGTAGAGCTCGATCTGCGTCAGCGCCACCATCGCCGTGTAGTGTTGAAGGTGAAAGCCTTCCCTCGGCCAAGTCGACAATGCTGAAATTACTTCGTCGCGGGCCCGGTCGGGATCGTCGGCGGCCAGCCAGACGGGATTCATGCGCGTACGTAAATCAGTGGCGGCGAATAGATTGCCCTGCTCGAGGGCCACCGAAAGAAGTTGCGGCACACGGCGCGACACCTCAGCCATTTCGCCGAGAAACATTAACGCGCTAAGCATGAATCGGTGTGCGATATTTAGTTCCCAGGTGACGCCAGTGCACTGATCTCGCAGAATCGCCACGGCACGCTCGAGAAATCCGACCGCCTCTTTCCAATTGCCCAGCAGGTAAGCGCTAAGCCCGCGCGCCCAGATGGCCAAGCCGATGGCGTGCGGATTCCCGGAACGTTGCGCCAAAGTGTCGACGCGATCAGCCATTTCGCGGGCTCGAACTTCAGCGGGGCCGCCGCGTGCCGCAATTTGCCCAACTTCAAAAGTCATCGCGCGCGCCACCCGATAAATCTCTCCGGCGCGCAACGCCAGGAGCAGATGGCGGCTTTGAAAGTCGGCGCCGCGAATCAGATCGACCACGCCTAAACCAGCGGCCACTGAGCGACAGATGTCGATGCGGATGAGATCGGATTCAGGAATACTACTGGCATCGCGTTCGGTGAATTCAAATCCGCGGAGGCGAATCCACAGGCGACGCAGAATTAGCGAAAGCAACGCTTGCTTCGGTCCTTTAGCCAGCTTGAAACCAACGGCTTCCAACACGACTCGAAAGACCTCAAGCCCTTCATCGATATGACCGCCCATCAGCAACTGGGCGCCGGCGCGTTGCTGTAATTCGAGCGCGTGCCCCGCCGCGGACATCTTCGCGGCGTCAAGAAACTCCCGCGCGGCTTCTGCCGGACGACCGGCGTTGGCCAACGCATCGCCAAGTCCGATCTTCAGATCGACGAGATTCGTGGCTTCAGGCATTAACTCAATGGCCCGGCGGTAATACAAAGCGGCGCGATCAAACGCCAGCGCGCGGGCTGCCTTGCGCGCGGCGCGCTCAGCATGCTCGGCGGCCCGATCTCTTTCGCCGGCGCCGAGATAATCTTCGTAGAGGGCTTCAGGATCGTCGAGGCCGCGGGCTTCAATCGCCTGGGCCAGCCGCCGATGAATTTGTTTCCGTTCATCTGGCGCCAGCAATCCGACCAGTGTCTCGGCAATGCGATCGTGATAAAGCTCAACGCCGTAGCCCGCTCCCCCGCTGCGCACAAACTGCGCGGCACGCAAAGCATTCAGGAGCTTCAAAGAATCGCCGTGCACTCCCGCGGCACTCAGGACCACGTCCTGATTGACTGGCCGCCGGGCGGCCGCGAGCGTGTCCAGGACTTCGCGCGAGCCCGGCGGTAATTGCCTAATGCGCTCGTCAAGCATCGTGCTCAGCGAGATTCCCGCGGTCGCCGCACGTTCGCTCATCATCCCGTACTGAGTTAACTGCTCGATCAGGAACGGACTACCGCCCGCCTCGCGCACGATTGATTCGATAAAAGGCTCACCCGAGATTCCCGTCACGGCAAAAAGCGATCGCGTCAGCTCGCGCGCCTCGGTGTCTGTCAATGGCCCAACGAAGAGTTCATGACAGGTGTCTACGTTTGTCGGATGCAAGAGTTGCTTTAGGAAAGGTGTGGTTTCTATATCTTCGGTGCGAAAGCTTGCGACCAAAAGAAGCCGCGGCGCTTCCGGCGGTCGCAGCAAATCTTCCAACAGGAAAATGCTGTCGGCGTCCGCCCACTGCAAGTCGTCGATGTAAATCACCAACGGCTGGCGGGAGGCAACACGGGCCAGCAACTCGCGCAGGGCGCCAAACGCCTGGCGTCGCAGCGTGAACGGGTCCAGTGTCTCGGGCCGCGTCGAACGGGCATTGAAGATCGCATCCACCTGCAGCATTACCGGAAAGACGCGCGCCAGCGCCATGGAATTCCGAGGCATTAGCGTCTCAGCCCGTCCAAGATGCAACGAAGCCAAATGCTTGCTCAAACTGTCGACGACTCCATCGAGAGCTTTGTAAGGAACCGACTCGCGTTCATAACAACGACCCTGGAGAGCGAACACATGCGGAGCTTCCCGTTTAAGCTGATCCAGGAACGTGCGCACCAGTGTCGACTTGCCCATGCCCGAGTTGCCGTGAATGTAAACCGCCATCGTCTGGCCCTCGCGGGCTGTGGCGAAGGCCTCGTGCAATTGCACGAGTTGGCGGGCGCGCCCGATGAATTGGGGCTCTCCCGTACTGGCGAAAAAAGACGCAGATAAAGCCTCGGTGGTGCGGACTCCAAGTGCGCGCAAGACTTCGCGACCGCCGGGTCTTCCTGCGGGATCGCGGCAGAGCAGCCTCATGCACAATTCATTGAGGTCGCGCGGAACATCGCGAATTATCTCGATGGGCTGAATCGGATCGCGCGTCTGTTTGCGCATCATGACTTCGAAGAAACGGCCTTTGAATGGCAACCGTCCCGTCAGCGCCTGATAGAGCATTACGCCTACGCTGTACCAATCGCTCGCTTTCGAGATTCCCATCTGCGCGCCTTGCTCTGGCGACATATAATCCGGCGTGCCGGCGAGCAAAGTCTGTTGCAGCTCCGGCTCGATATCCTCGACCAGGCCGAAATCGAGGATCACAACCCGGCCCTCATCGGTGACCAGCACGTTTGAAGGTTTGATGTCGCGATGGATCTTTCCTATCTCGTGAAGGCGGTTGACACCCTCGGCAAGCTGGCGGAGTGCCGTCCGCAATCGTGATTCGTCAAAATGGCCAGAAAGCGAGGCCAGCGAGCTGTCATCGAGGGCTGACATCTCACTCAGGGCGAGCGCGAGTTCCGAGAGGTCGAATTCCTCGGTCTCAGCTTCGGAATCAGACTTGAGCACTCGCATAGGTCGCGGTTTGGCTAGCGTGTCGCTCGAGGAAGTGTATAGCTCGTTGTCGGTTTCGGGCCGAACGTATTGAATGAAAGTGCTGCCCTTTATGAGTTCCATGGTGAAGAACCAATGCGGCCCGGCTGACATCAATTCGTAGAGCGAAACCAGATTGGGATGCGAAACATCCGCGAGCGTGCGAAACTCTCGCTTGAACCGATAGATGTGCGCGGCCTCGGCCCGAGTCAAGGCCTTCAGCGCGACGATCTTATCCATCTCACGGTCGTGCGCTTCGTAGACTACGCCCATGCTGCCGGCGCCCAGCGGCCGGCGTAAGAGGAAGCGCTCGGTGCCGATGAATTCTGTTGCGGGCTTAACCATGCGGGAAACGTTGACCTGATGGTGAATGCGCAATTAGGTTGACAGATTAGCAATTGTGCCTTACATGAATGACGCAATCAATCTCGAAGCTCCCTCTCCATTGGAGAGGGCCGGGGGAGGCACTGAGAACAAATCATTCTCCAGATTATCTTTTCTCGGTTACGCTAATCCCTCACCATCTCCCAGAGAAAACGCAGAAAGGATCAAAACATGGACTGGCGCGTAATGCTGACAACTTTCGGAATAATTGTTTTGGCCGAGATGGGTGATAAGACGCAGATTGCGGCGATGACCATGGCGGCGGAAAAAAAGCGCCCGTGGGAAGTATTCATCGCGGCTTCACTCGCCCTGGCCGCGGTCTCGGCGATCGGAGTGGTCGTCGGAAGCACTTTAAGCCATCTCTTGCCGCTCCTATGGATCAAGCGAGCGGCAGGAGCTGCTTTCATCGTGATTGGCGTGCTGGTGTTGTTAGGAAAATTCTGAGCAGAACCCATGCCGCAGACTCGTCATGTCGAACGACACTTTACCGCGGGCGAAACGGTCCGCGACATTGTCATCGGCATGTCCGATGGTTTGACGGTGCCGTTCGCGCTGGCAGCGGGACTTACGGGCGCGATTAATTCAGCCGGAATCATCGTCACGGCGGGATTAGCTGAGATTGCCGCGGGCTCGATCGCTATGGGCCTCGGCGGTTATCTCGCGGCCAAGAGCGATGCTGAACACTACGCCAAAGAGCGCGACCGCGAGAAACGCGAAGTTGTCGAGATTCCCGAAGAAGAGAAACGTGAAGTAGCGCAGGTCTTTCATTCGTATGGATTGAGCCATGAAGAAAGCGCGCCGATTGTCGAAGCTCTTGCGAAGCACCCAAAGCGTTGGGTTGATTTCATGATGCGATTCGAACTGGGTCTGGAAAAACCTGATCCCAAACGCGCCCTGGTAAGTGCGCTGACGATCGCGGCGTCTTATGTCGCCGGGGGATTGATTCCGCTGGCGCCTTACATCGCCGCTCTTTACATCAGACAAATAAGCGTCGTGACAGCGCTTTTCTATTCGGTTGGGTTAACGCTGCTCGCGCTGTTCGTTTTTGGCTTCATCAAAGGACGCTTTACCGGCACGCGTCCCACGCGCAGCGCTTTGCAAACTGCGCTGATCGGCAGCTTGGCCGCAGGCGCTGCGTTTCTGATCGCGCGCGCGATTTCGTAGAGGACCTCCCTCCATGCATTTTGAGATTGTCGGAAGAATAACCGAGATCGAGACCATAGCTGTCGGACCGGGCATTAGGATTTTAGGTGTCTTACGAAAACGATATGGCAGGGGTCGATGGAGAAAGCTGAAAGGAGTTGCCACCGTGCGCCTTTCTGATGGTAGGATACGACTTGCTGAAGTGCACTGGTTCGAAGCGCATGGAATAGGCAAGAGGAAAATGCGAATCAAACGGTATCTGGATTAAGAAAATGGCCAAGAAGAATAATCAGGAACCCAAGTTTGCTGTCTGTATTAGCTCAGACGATCCAGACTTGTTAACTCCGCGCAGGATTTACCAGGTGCTGCCTGATGCGAGCGCAGCGAAATCAAATTACATCCGGGTCATCGACAACGAAGGCGAAGACTACCTTTATCCCGCCGATTATTTTTTGTTTATTGAGCTGCCGCGCAAAGTTGAGCAAGCCTTACTTAAAGCTGCCTAGCTCTTTAAGTACTGCACCATCAAACCTATTGTTTGAATCGGCAGATCGAGTATCTCCTTGAAGAGTCATCATGTCTGAAACTCTCAAATCGAATCCGGGGATGGAAGATGGCTACCAAGCCATGGCCGACGATGAGGATAGAGAAGCGGAGGCGCTGGAATGGGCCGAAGCGACCATTGGAGACGTAGCCGATGAGGAAGCTGCCTGATTGAACTATGATGAACTTGCCGCAGAGGATTGTTCTGCTGTTAGGATTTCTTTTGCTTCTCGTTATAGTTTATTACCCAAATTTGCTTCATGAAACTTCACGTCGGCACCAGCGGCTACAGCTACAAAGAGTGGAAAGGCAACTTCTATCCTGAAGACCTGCCGGCGAAAGAGATGCTCTCCTACTATTCACGCCGTTTGCCAGCCGTTGAGATCAACAACACCTTCTATCGCCTGCCGCAAGCTACGATGATCGAGAATTGGAAGGAACAAGTTCCCGACGAGTTCCGCTTTTCGATCAAAGCTACGCAGCGGATCACGCACATCAAGCGTCTCAACAACGTCGTCGAAGAAACGAAATACCTATTGGACACTTCGGGGTTATTGGGAGAACGTCTGGGCGTGGTCTTCTTTCAGCTTCCACCGAACATGAAAAAGGATTCCGGGCGACTCAAGTCATTTCTCGAATTTTTGCCCTCTGATACTCGCGTCGCGTTCGAGTTTCGCCATGAAACATGGTTCGATGATGAGACTTTTGATTTGCTGCGTAAAAAAGATCGCGCGCTGGTCGTTTCTGACACCGACGAGAAGCCGCTGTCGGAAATCATTGGCACGGCGGGTTGGGGCTACTTGCGGCTGCGGCGCACCTCATACAATGAAAACGATCTAGATGATTGGATGAAACGCGTAAAGGATCAGAAATGGAAAGACGCCTTCGTCTTTTTCAAACATGAAGACGAAGGCGTCGGACCAAAACTGGCAGCCAGATTTCTGGAGCTAGCCCAAACGAATTAGCCGCGAAAAGGCACAAAATGCGCAAAAGCGGGTGTCGAACAGGCATCCCAAATGCCCACAAGGGCCGCTTCGGAATTCTCTCTTGCGCCTTTTGTGCCTCTTTGTGGCTTAATGAAATGACTTACTTGATCTTAATTCCCGCCCCAGCGCGAATGTTGTCCTGACGCTTGCCATTAAAAAACGTCGGCAAGTAATCGACTTGAATCGCGCGCACGTCCAGATGCTCTCCGGCGTGCACGTCCAGGCCTCCGCCGAAAGCCATCGCAAACGCGGTATCGCTCTTAACTCGCGGCGTCAAAGTGTCGTCAAAGCTCGCGCGCATGTGCGAGATACCGAACAGTCCATGCACAAACGGCGTCACGCCTCCGGGTCGCCAGTTGTAACGCGGTCCGGCCATCAAGTCGTAGCGCTGCACCCGCGCGTTGAACGTCCGGCCCGATCGCGCGTCGAAGTAGCCGGTAGTGTTGTAGGTGCCCGTAAAGCTGGTCACGATTCCGATGTGACGCGTCACGTTTTGATTGAATTCGGCATTGAAACCGTTGTAGTTAACTTTCTCGGAGACGAAGTCAACGGTCCGGCCATTGAGTCGTAGCGCTGCACCCGCGCGTTGAACGTCCGGCCCGATCGCGCGTCGAAGTAGCCGGTAGTGTTGTAGGTGCCCGTAAAGCTGGTCACGATTCCGATGTGACGCGTCACGTTTTGATTGAATTCGGCATTGAAACCGTTGTAGTTAACTTTCTCGGAGACGAAGTCAACGGTCCGGCCATTGAAAGTCGCGCGGCCGTTCTTATCGAACCGATCGGCGTTGTTATTCGCTCGCTCGTGAGCATATCCGACATAGAATTCATAGAAGGAATAATCGTCGCGACGGTTCTGAGCAAACGCTGATGGCGCGAGAATCAGAGCGACTAGAAGCAAGAGAAAGATTCTGGTCATCGGGGCCCTCCCTGGTGTTTTGTCCCGAACTGGAGAATCTACGGCTATATTAATACTACGAATCGGGAGAGATTCCCAGATTTTTCCGCCCATTGCATCTTTTCTACTTGAGCAAAGAACCGTTGAAAGCTGTCCGCACTAGGCG
>QHXG01000439.1 GCA_003222845.1 Acidobacteriota bacterium
GCCACCGTGGAGCGGAAGAAGATAAATGTCGGCGGCAGCGATACTGAGTGATCTGACAAAGGCCAGCGTCTTCTGGTCCGGAGAGAAGGCCGGGAAAAAATCGCCGACGGACCCTGTCGGAGGCGAAGTGAGCCTGGTCTTCTCACCGGTTTCTATAGAGATCGAAACAATGCTGAAGGGCTGTTGCTGGGAATTCTTGTCCGGCGCTGCCAGAAGTTTGCCGTCCGGAGAGTAGCTCAGCGTGTTCCCGATCACTACCGGTCGATACGGAAAGGCATCCGCAAGTTTGCGTTCAGCCCCACCCAATGAAGGAACCAAAAAGACGCCACCATCTGCCGCCGACTGGCGCAGAAAAGCAATATAGCGACCATCGGGTGACCAGATAGGGTCGGTGTCTGAGGCAGGATTCGTGGTCAGGCGGAGTGGCCTTTCGGCGCCGATCTGCTTGACGTAGATGTCACTGTTGTCTTCCTTCTCGCCATTCCAGACAAACGCGATCTGATTACCATCCGGTGAGAAGGCAGCTTGATCCTCGGTGCCGGCCAAACTGGTAACAGGACTAATCCTCAGTAATGGAGCGGGTGGTTTTGGCGCTGGCCGTAAGACAAAAAACCAAACGCCGAGAGCGGCTGCAGCACCCAGAGTCAGAAACACAACCGGGAGAGCAACGATGCTTCCGAAGGAGTGGCTGTGAGTTAAGTCCGCGACGGCCCTCTTGTCGACCCCGACACCGGTGGATTCAAAGGATGGCTGTCCGTTCGAGTGGGCCTCAAGCCTGGTCTCAACCTTCTCCTTGTCATCAACCCTGGGATGAAGAGATGAATTGTCTCGTTGCGCTCCAATCGGTCCAGGATCTTCGGCCCAGATTTCCCTGATGCCGGCCACGAAACGGTAGCCTCGCTTGGGAATTGTCTCGATGTAGTGCTCTGATTGCTCGGCGTCCAAAATCTTCCTTAAGCGCGAAACGTTCTTGGCCAGATTCACTTCCTCTACGAAAGTGTCCGGCCAGACTTTCTTCATCAGTTCATCTTTATCGATCACGTGCCCGCCGTGCTCAACCAACACTAACAACGTCTCGAAAGCTTTCGGGGTGAGCGGAATGTGGTGTTCGTCACGCAGGAGCAGACGCTCCGTAGCATCCAGACGGAAGGGGCCGAATTCATACAAATGGCGCAGTGTCTGGCTCATAGGACGTGGCAGATATAATTCAGAAATCGTACGTTTGACAAGGAGCCCAAAACTTTACCAAAACTTTACCAAGTCTTCGGAAAGATTTTTTCTTCCTGACCGCCTACTATACGCTGCCGAATCTTACAAGAAGACTCTTTTCGTCACACGTAGAAGTGGTTCGCACCTTCGCCGCATCCGGGTATTGATCTAGACGGCGGTTAGAACAGTTAGAAGTAAGAACCTTGTGGTCTGGTCAACACATCGAGTGCGTTCGCGATTTCGTACCGGGAAGGACTTACCTCTTCAACCGAATAAGCAGCCACGACGATCGGAGAAGCCGGCACGGATTCTAACGCAGTTGATAGTGGCGTGCAAAAGTTTTTGAAATTCAGCAGTGGTTCAGTTAAAGTGGCACGCGCATCTTGCGCGTGATTCACGGGCGAGACGCCCGTGCCACTCTTTAACTAGGACACTACCTGAAATTCCATTCCCGTCTACCGAGGAGGTGCTATGAATAGGACAGTGAAAGGTCTGATCGTTACGAGCTTGACCGTCGGATTTATCAGCTTGCTGTGCGTAACCTTCGCCAATGCCCAGGAAGGTCGCGGCTTAATTATTGGGCAAGTGACCGATCCGCAAGGCGCGGTGGTCCCTAACGCCACGGTTACCGCGGTCAGAGAAGGTACTCAGCAGAAGTACACAGCTCAGACTAATAGTGGTGGAGACTTTTCGATTCCCTATCTGCAACCAGGTATTTACACCGTCCTGGTTGAAGCAGCCGGATTCAAGAAGGCTTTGCGTACGGCCGTGACTGTGGACGTAGCTGGAAAAGTTAATCTGAACATTGCTCTGGACATTGGCTCGATCTCAGAGACTGTGACCATTCAGGCGGAAACAGCTCTGATAAATACCGCCGATGCCTCCGGCGGCACAGTCATCGATCCGGAGAGAGTGCAAAATCTGCCTCTGAATGGACGACAAATCTATACCCTGCTGGATCTGACGCCGGGAGTGAAGTTCACTCAAAGCACTTTCGGCCCGGGCGGTTTCTCTGGAACGCGTGGTTGGGATGAGACGAATCAGTACTCGATAAACGGAGTGTCAGGCCTTTATAACCAGTTCACTCTGAACGGCGCCCCAATCACGCAACAAACCAGCACGAACACCGGCCAGTGGGAAATCGCGCCTAATGTGGATGCAGTTCACGAATTCAAGATCATGACCAATACCTATGACGCGCAGTACGGGCGCGCGGGAGGCGGCACAATCAACACCATCATCAAGAACGGCACCAAGGACTTTCACGGCACCGCATTTGATTTCTGGCGCAATGATGTTCTGGATGCCAACACCTTCCAGTTGAATGCCAGCAAAACTCCGCGACAACGCCACAACCAGCATCAGTTTGGCGGTACGCTTGGCGGGCCGATTCCGAAGATAGGCAAGAACACTTTCTTCTTCCTTAGCTTTGAAGGATGGCGAGAGATTCTGCCGAACGGTTTTGTCAGTACGACTCCGGCAGTCGACGTGCGTCCGCGAGCCGACGGCGCGGTAGACTTTCGGCAGTTCTTTAGCAGCCAACTACCCCTGTGCGGCGGCTCGGTGACAACTGGTTGCTACAATCCCACCGGCACTTCACCCAGAGGCGGAATCTACGATCCTCTGAGTTGCGCGACCAAGAATGCCGACGGCACCTGCAAGACGCGCAACAGATTCTCCTATAACGGAGTGTTGGATGTGATCCCGCCCAATCGGATCAGCCCTATCGGATTAAAGATCCTGAATCTGTATCCACTGCCGAACCGCGGCGGCGCCGGCGAGTTCAGCAACTTTACTGCAACCAATCCCGGACGCTACCGCTATAACCAGCCCCTCATCCGCATCGATCACAACTTCAGCGAGAAGACGCGCTTTTACGGCATGTATGCCTGGTGGTCTGGAACAGAATTCCGCAGCAATAACGGCTTCCCTGGACCAGCCATGAGAGGCGATATCAATTTTCGCTCGAATAAGACAGCGATCCTCGATGTCACCCGAACCTTTAGTTCGACGCTCTTCGGCGACCTTCGCGTCTCATACAATCGCACCTACAAGACAACGGCGAATGGCGCCGTGGCTGGAGGCCTGGAGACGCTGACCGATCAGGACTTGGGCCTGACCATGCCCGTCCGTCAGGGAATAATCAACACCGTCAGCAGGAATTGGGCGCCGTCCATTTCGGTGAGCGGGTATGACCAGATAATTGGAAACTCCGTAAACCAGTCGGTCGAGGCCTTGATGTACGAGACGTACGAAGTGTCGCCGTCGTTTAGCAAGACGATGGGCCGTCACAGTCTCCACTTCGGCGCGCAGGGAATGCGGTTCCACGCAATTCCTGGTTTCATTCTCGGCAACCCAAATGGCTCCTTCGCTTTCAACCCGGACTTTACGCGGCAGAACCCCGGCACGCAAACCTCGGGCGCCAACAACGATGGGGCCGGAGTCGCCGCCCTGCTGCTCGGTTATCCGACCGGTGGGAGCGTGGATTTTTCTTACGATGTTTATGAGTACTATCACTATTTCGGCGGCTTCCTGCAGGACGACTTCAAGCTGCGTCGCAACCTGACGCTCAATCTCGGAATGCGTTGGGACGTTGAACTCTCTCCCCATGAGCGCTTCAACAAACTCAACGCTGGATTTGATTACACCGTGAAGAGTCCCATCAATGACCTGATCACTTTTCCGACCCTTCCGAACGGCGCATCCATAGTCAAGCCGATCAATGGTGGATTTAGATTTTCGAGCAAAGACCTGGCTCCTTACGACACGCAATGGAATCATTGGCAGCCAAGAGTCGGCGTTGCCTGGGCACTTAACTCAAAGACCGTGCTGCGCAGCGGTTGGGGCAAATTTACCGCGGTCGCCAGGGAATCGGTGGGAATACGACGTGGACCCAGAACACTGCCTTCACCACCGGAAATCCTGCGGACGGTGGCAACACTCCGTCAGGATATTTCAATACCGGAATTCCGTATCCCAACGGTGTTGTGTTGCCGGTGGGTAATACTCTAGGTCTGCTGTCAGGCGTGGGTAACGGCCAAAGTTTTGACCAGAGAAACCGCAAGATACCGATCATTCAACAATATTCGTTCGGGATTCAGAGAGAGCTTCCGGGAAAGATCGTGCTGGATGTCTCTTACGTAGGCAGCAATACCAAGGACCTGCGCGTCGGCACGCAGATGAACCATTTGACGACGGCTCAGGTGGATGCCTGCAGACAGTTCGTCAACCAGAATCCGGGAACCACGAGCTGTCCCGCTCTCGAGCAACTGGTGCCGAACCCATTCTACTTTGGAAACCTCAACTTAACGGGTCTGCCTGCGGCCTTCGTTGCGAGTTACAAAGCAAGCCCGTTGGGCGTCCCGCAGACTGTCCGGGTGAAGATGCTGATGACTCCCTTTCCGCAATTTTGGAACTCATTGTTTTCAAATACAGAGCCCGTGGGTTCCTCGAATTACAACTCTCTGATAGTAAAGCTGGACAAGAGACTCTCCGGAGGAGGGGCCTTGATCAAGGGTTTGAGCATACTCGGATCATTTACCTACTCTCGGGACATGGGTGCCACCGGCTTCCTCAATAACAGCTCGCCCAGCTCCGGCTCGAACGGGGGCGGGCGACTCG
>QHXG01000440.1 GCA_003222845.1 Acidobacteriota bacterium
TGGCGACCGGCGTGGTCCAGGCAAATATATATAACGAGACTCAGGTTGTTTCTCTGGTGGGCGGAATAGTGCGGAGTGTGAGTGCCGAGCTGGGGCACCAGGTAAGAAGAGGGCAGCGAGTCGCGGTCGTGTTCAGCAGCGAACTTGCTGAGGCCCAGTCGCGCTATCTCACCGCCGTGGCGGCACTCGACGAACATCATCGGCATCATCTGCGCACAATTAAGCTCGTCGAAATTGGTGCGGCGAGTCGTCAGGATTTGGAAATGTCCACTTCGCAATATCGCGAAGCTGAATCGAACCTCGTGAGCTTACGACAAAAGTTGCTGCTGCTGGGAATGACAGCTCAGCGTATAGACTCCCTAAATTCAGCTTCCCAGATCAGCTCTGAAGTTACCGTGCCATCGCCATCGTCGGGTACTGTTACCAGCCGCACAGTGAATCCCGGTGAGGTGATCGAAGTGAACAAAGAAATGATGCGAGTGACTGACCTGTCTACTGTTTGGGTGATCGGGCAAGTCTACGAAAAGGATCTGGCCACCGTTCGCGTAGGCAGCGGGGCAAACATCACTTCCGATGCCTATCCCGGTCGTGTTTTCCGAGGTCGCGTTTCCTATGTCGATCCGAAAATCGATCCCGCCACCAGGACGGCACAAGTCAGGATCGAACTTGCGAATCCAAGACAGATATTCAAGATCGGCATGTACGTCAACATCGCCTTTGGTGCGCTCGGCCCTGCTGAAAAGACGACGCCCGTTGTTCCGAAGGATGCTGTGCAAAGTATCGGAAACCAGCAGTTCGTCTTTGTCGCGACCGGCAAGCCCGAGGAATTCATTCTTCGCCCATTGCGGGTCGGGCCG
The DNA here is from genome assembly GCA_003222845.1 of Acidobacteriota bacterium. Classification (GTDB taxonomy): domain Bacteria; phylum Acidobacteriota; class Blastocatellia; order Pyrinomonadales; family Pyrinomonadaceae; genus UBA11740. The sequence goes on from QHXG01000440.1 coordinate 858, forward strand.
GAAGCGAATGGCTTTTATCCCGTACTAGAAGGATTGAGCGCAGGCGATCGAGTCGTCGTGGCAGGCAGTTTCATGCTTCGCGCTGAATGGCTGAAGACTCATTCGAACCGATAGTACCTTGACGAGTTGCCGATTGCCCGAGAGTCCGAGAAGAGGTCAGGCCCTTGCCGGTGCGGATTCCCTCATCAGACATGCGCTCGAGTGACCCCGTGCGCGCTAGAGTTAACGTCGATTTAACTTCAAGTTTACTTCCCTGTAATGGCCCTCATGTAGCCTCTCACCTGACACACGCAATCTGAAATCTTGAAACGCTCGGGTGTTCTCAACTGCCAGTCTATTCCGGCGCTTGTTACCGAACCGCGAGCGGTAGCGACCGGCCCCTTTAACCTTTGAAGAAGTCCGTGCCACAAAGCAGGCCGGTCGCTACCGCTCGCGGTTCGGTCACGACCTGGACTCCTTAGTTCGATCACCCGAGGCCAAACCGCCAACATAAAAGAAGGAGATCTATATGTTGCTCAAAAAATCGCTGACTGGATTTCTAATCACCCCCCTGGCGATTGCTGCTTTGCTTCTCTTATCGGGAGGAGTGCTCGCTCAGACCGACACTGGCCGCATTGCGGGCACAATTACAGATCAGAATGGCGCTGTCGTTTCCAACGCCAGTATAACTGTTGACGAAAGAATCAGAGCGCTGGAAAGAGAGCTGCGGCAACAGAACCGAGTGCTCGCCGAAATGCGCGCCATCATCGCCGAGCAAGAGTGCTCGATCGAAACGCTTTCGGCAAGGGCGGCCGGCAGCGAGCAAACTGTGGCTGACAAAAAAAAGGTTGCGGCTTACGTAACCTCGCCATCTGGGCAAAACCAAGCGCCGACGTTGGAAGACCGCGTTAAGAAGATTGAGGGTAAAGTGCTGGCGATCGGACCGTTTCGTTTCAGCGGCGACTTTCGACTGCGTTTCGACGGTATCTTTCGTAAAGCTGATCCGACGCCGCCCGCCGGCTTTGCCGCTTTAACGCATCAGCAAAACGCGCGCATGCGATATCGGCTGCGGCTCAACTTTGATACGGACATCGATTCAAAGGTCAGCTTTCACGGACAACTGGCGACGGGTCCAACCAACAATGCGCTCACGATGGATCAGGACTTTGGCGAAACCGCTACGCGCCATCCTTTCTTTATCAGCGAAGCGTGGATCGATTTTCATCCGAACAAGGCGACGCAGCTTCAAGCCGGGCGCTTGCAGGAAATCTTCGCGGACAATTCGCGGTTCTTGTTTGACGACGACATCCGCTTCAACGGCTTTAACGAGAAGTACACGGTCGCGTTCAAGCGAAACGGCCTGAAGGTTTCCAATCTGGAATTGCGCGCCGGGCAATACATCCTGAGCAATCCAAACGTGGCGATCGTGGCTGCCGGCAGTCCTTTGGCGCAGGCGGGCGCCGTGATCGGATCGACGGGACGCAGTTCGAATTTGTTTCATCAGGGTGTGCTCATCAATCAGAAATTCAACGATCGCTGGAGCAGCCAGTTCGGCGGCGACCTTCAGCTTTATCGCAACCCGAATCAGATCCAGCTCGCATCAACGGCGAATGGCGTCGCTTTAATCGTGCAGAACGGATTGGGAATCGCTTTGTCAGGACCGTTGACCGGCACGGGCAACGCCACGACGACTTCCGGCGGCGCGATCTACACGGCGCGGAATTTTCAGATCGCGCGCCTGACTTATCGCCTCAACTGGGCCGGATTCCAAAGCCGCGGCCGCGCTTATCCCGTCACCTTCAACATTCAAGCCGCACGCAATGTCGGCGTTGGCTTGAAAGAACGCGATGCGATACTAGCTTCACTTCAGATCGGGAAAGTCGTCAATCGCGGTGATATGGCTTTCCTGTACGTCTTTTCGACGAAGGGCGCGAACTCGATGATTTCGCAAGTAACCGACGACGACCTGGGAACGAACAGCGGCGTCAACATTCGCACAAATCATTTCCGGTTCGACTATGGACTCGCCAAGAAGATCAGTCTGCAAAGCCTGATCTACATTCAACGTGAGCTGCGCAACAGCGGCGACTTCCCGAACTTCTTCGTGCCGCTCAACGCTTTCACGCCGCGTCAGTATCGAATTCAGGAGCAAATCGTCTTTACGTTTTAGCAGGGCGCGACCGATGCGCGCCCAAAATTAATTGCGGAGGAATCAAATGCCATCCTTGAAGATCATCAGGCGCGGGAAAATAGCGCTCGCGCTCATCAGTCTCGCCGCGTTTGCGATCGCCTCGTGTAGTGGTAACCCGGGGAGTGAAATCCGCTTGCAAGGCGCCGGCGCGACTTTTCCAAATCCGCTTTATCAAAAGTGGCTGAGCGAGTACGGCAAGCTGCATCCGAACATCAAGATTGACTATCAATCGATTGGCTCTGGCGGCGGCATCAAGCAAATTCAAGCCCGCACCATCGATTTTGGCGCGTCGGACTCGCCAATGAAAGATGAAGATCTAAAGGCCGCACCGGGAGAGATTCTTCACGTTCCGACAGTGCTGGGCGCGGTCGTGATCACTTACAACTTATCCGGGGTTTCTCAGCCGCTGCACTTTTCACCCGACGTCGTCGCGGACATCTTCATGGGTAAGATCAAAAAGTGGAATGACGCGCGGATCAAAGCCGACAACGCCGGTGCGAATCTTTCCGATACGGATATCACCGTCGTGCATCGCTCAGACGGCAGCGGCACCAGCGCTGTTTTCACTGACTATCTCTCGAAGATAAGCGCGGAGTGGAAAGAAAAAGTCGGCGCAGGCACGTCACCGAATTGGCCCGTCGGCATTGGGGGCAAAGGCAACGAGGGCGTGACCGGCCAGGTCAAACAAACGCCGAATACGATTGGCTATGTCGAGCTGGCCTACGCGGTGCAGAACAATCTGCCTACGGCGCCGATCAAAAACAAAGCCGGCAACTTCATCGAACCAACCATCGACGCGGTTACGGCGGCGGCCGCTGGATCAGTTGCGACTACGCCGGAAGATTTGCGCGTCTCGATCACCGATGCCGGCGGTGCGACCGCGTATCCGATTTCCAGCTACACCTACATACTCGCGTACAAAGCCCAGACTGACGAAACGAAAGGCAAGGCCCTGGTTGATTTCCTTTGGTGGGGAATTCATGACGGCGAAGCGTTCGCCAAGGACTTGCGATACGCCCCGCTGCCAGCAGACATCGTCAAGCGCGCGGAAGCAAAAATTAGTTCGATTACAGCCGGCGGCAAACCGTTGCGCGGAGGGCAATGAAAGAAAGAAGTAAAAAGGTAAAAGGCAAAAGTGAAGAGGGCAAGTTTTTTCCTTTTCCCTTTTTCCTTTTACCCTCCGCGTTCTCGCGCCGGCTCTCTCCGACCGGCAACAAAGGCGATGCGATTTTTCACCTCGCGATTTCGGCGACGTCAGTAATCGTCGTCTTGATCGTGATCGCGATGATCATGGCGCTGGCATCACATGCAACAGTCTCGATTCGGCAGTTTGGCTTTAGCTTTCTCACCAGTCGCGAATGGGATCCAATCAAAGGACACTTTGGCTCGCTCGCGTTTATCTACGGCACGATTGTGTCATCGCTGATCGCGCTGTTCATCAGCGTGCCGCTCTCGCTTGGGATTGCGATCTTTCTCGTCGAGCAAGCGCCGCCGGTTATTTCGCGTCCGATTACATTCCTGGTTGAACTGCTGGCGGCGATTCCCTCGGTCGTTTATGGCCTTTGGGGAATCTTCGTGCTGGCGCCGTTTTTGCGCCTGCATGTCGAGCCACTTCTGGCGCGATGGTTTGGATGGTTGCCCTTGTTTCAGGGTCCGATCACCGGCATCGGCCTGCTTACCGGCGGGATTATTCTGGCGATTATGGTCACGCCGATCATTTCCGCGGTCGGGCGCGACGTGCTGGCCGCGGTGCCGCGCACCCAACGCGAAGCGGCGCTGGCTCTGGGCGCGACGAAATGGGAAAGCACGCGCGTGGTCCTGGTGAACGGCGCGCCCGGAATCGCCGGCGCGGTTATTCTGGGGCTGGGCCGCGCGCTTGGCGAAACGATGGCCGTCACGATGGTGATTGGCAATCGGCCGCAAATTAGCGCTTCGCTTTTTCAACCGTCATACACGCTGGCGTCTGTAATAGCCAACGAATTTACCGAAGCCACAGCCGACATTTATCTGAGTTCTTTGGTTGAGCTCGGGCTGATTCTTTTTCTGGTTACGTTTGTCGTCAACGCAGTTGCGAGGTTGCTGGTTTGGCGAGTGACGCGCGGGACATTAGGAGCCGCAGCTTGATGATTTCGCTTTCCAGAGCTGATCGAACGCGGCGAACTGTTAGCGGAGTGATGACGACGCTGACGGCGCTTTGTACGTTCCTTGCTGTTGGAATATTGATCGTGATCCTTTCATACATCGCGATGCGCGGCATTAGCGCGCTTACTTTTCGCTTTCTGTTTGACACTCCCCGCCCCGTCGGCGAGGGCGGCGGCATCGGCAACGCGATTGTCGGCTCAGCCGTTCTGCTCGCGCTCTCGTCTGTCATAGGCATACCGGTTGGGATCGCTACCGGAATTTATCTTTCGGAATTTGGCGCCGGAATGTTTGCGAGCGCGGTCCGCTTTCTCGTTGACACGCTTACCGGCATACCTTCGATCGTCACTGGAGTCTTTGTTTATGCGGTCATCGTGCTGCGCATGAGTCATTTCTCGGGATTCGCAGGAGGTATCGCCCTGGCCTTAATCACGATTCCGATCGTGACGCGCACCACGGAAGAAATGAT
>QHXG01000441.1 GCA_003222845.1 Acidobacteriota bacterium
ATTAATAAGAATCCATAAAGTTGCACGATCCCATTTGGATTGCGGACTTGTCCGATTACCTCATCATTAGTACGCGCACAGGCGCGTGGCTGTTGAGACTGATGCCAAGGATCTCTGCCAGAGCCGTCTTAATGCTTGTGCATGCGACCTTCGGTGTCTCAACGTAGACAGCGCGAAAAGACTCAAGGAAGATCGCTTCAATCTCGTACCTCAAAGCCACCCCCACAGCTATGACTCCGTATCTTCCGGGTAGGTTCGTAGAACGCCTAGCATCAACCACCGCGCATTCAACTCGGCAGACCTCCAATCTTGCCCAATACCGACTCGGGGTCAGGTGCATGATGTTAGACCGCCCCGGCTATAACCAGCCGCCCGCGTTTTCTACCCCTTCAAAGAAACTGCTGACAGTTCGCTACACTCACTGTTTCGCAATCGCGCTTCGACCGCCACGCAAAACATATTTTTGAATTTTTCCGGTCGCGGTTTTAGGCAGTACTTCAATGAATGTGACAGTGTGCGGCGCTTTGAAGTGCGCCAGATGCGAGCGCGCAAACTCGCGCAATTCGTCTGGCGTGGCCACCGCGCCGTCTCTCAATACGACGAATGCATGCGGCGCCTCTCCCCAACGCTTGTCAGGCAAACCGACAATCGCGACCTCCTGCACTGCGGGGTGGCGCAACAGCACTCCTTCAACTTCCACAGAAGAAATGTTTTCTCCACCACTGATGATGACATCCTTCAAGCGATCGCGAATTTCAAGGTAGCCGTCCGGATGAATAACCGCGGCGTCGCCGGTATGAAACCAACCATCGCACATTGCCTCCGCGGTAGCTTCCGGATCGTTGTAATACCCCGCCATTACCACGTTGCCACGGACCACAATCTCGCCAACTGTTTCGCCATCGTGTGGGACTTCGGCGCCGCTTTCATCGATCACTGTAGTCTCGCCTGACGTAATCAGCTCGACCCCTTGGCGGGCCTTGATAGTCGCGCGCTGCGCTATTGAAAGGTGTTCATGCTCGGCGCGCGGTTCGCAAACGGTGATGAAGGGCGTAGTTTCAGTCAGTCCGTAAACCTGGGTCACGGTCCAGCCGAGATCGCCCTCCAGCCGCTCGATAGTCGAAGCCGCGGGCGGCGCTCCGGCCGTTAGCACGCGCACTCTGCGACGCACTTTTCGACGGAGCTCTTCGTCGGCATTCGCCAGAGCAATTAGAACTGTCGGCGCGGCGCAAAGCATCGTAATTCGTTCCTTCTCGACGAGATCGAACACTGAGCGAGGTTCGACCTTCGGCAAACACACATGCGTCGCGCCGGCGGCCGTGACCGTCCAAACGAACGTCCAGCCATTCGCATGAAACATCGGCAACGTCCAGAGATATCGATCCGAGCACGTCATATGCTCGTGCACGAGCGTGCCGACTGTGTTCATGTAGGCGTTGCGATGCGTAATCATCACCCCCTTGGGCCGCGACGTGGTTCCGCTGGTGTAGTTGATCGTGAGTAAATCGCTCTCGCTGATTTTCGGTCGCGCGAAATCAGAAGATGCCTCAGCGAGCAAGGTCTCATAATCAAGCCAGCCGGGGTGCGATCCGTCGAGCGCGATGAAGTGCTCGATCGTGGGCAATTGAACACGAATGCTTTCGGCCGCTTTGATGTAATCGGAGTGAGCGCAGACTATCTTCGCCCCGCTGTGATTGATTAAGTAGGCAAAATCGTCAGCCGTCAAGCGGTAATTTATTGGCACCAGCACGGCGCCAATCTGCGGCACCGCGTAAAACGATTCGAGTTGCGCGTGAGTGTTCGGCGCGATGTAAGCAACGCGATCATTTTGGGCCACGCCGAGTTTTTGCAGCGTCGCCGCCCAACGATCGCAACGATCGAAGAACTGTGCGTAAGTTAGCCGCAATTTACCATCAACGACGGCTTCTCGCTCTCCATAGAGCTTGCGAGCGCGGCGCGCAAAGTCGAGCGGAGTCAGCGGAGTTTCCATCTAATCGTCTCCTGATTCTTAAGAGGAGCCGAGAATGTAACAACGCAGTCATTGCCGATGCAACCTCAGCAATCATTTGAAGATTACGGTTTGGGAAAAGCTGGCTTAACTTGCTTGGCTAAGCCGTTCTTCAGACATTGCTGGGCTTGCTAGCTCACCGCCAGGACGGAATCAGGTGTTGGGGAGATAGATACAGGTTGGATGTTCTGGAAGTCGCTTTGCTTTCGCAGAACTCGCGAAACGCCCGGACGGATCTTTCCAGCCTCGCACGCGGCGACAAAAGCGGCGACCACCTTCGCGTCGTAACGCGTGCCCACAAAACTCTTCAATCTGGTAAGCGCGGCTTCCAAGTCCATCGCGTGTTGATAAGGCCTTTCGGTAGTCATCGCATCGAAGGTATCGGCGACTGACACGATGCGCGCCTGCATTGGAATCTCGTCGGCTTTCAAACCACGCGGGTAACCCTGGCCGTTGATCATTTCGTGATGCATGTACATGCCTGGCAGAAAGTCACGCATAGCAGGAATCTGCGACATGATTTTGAAGCCCTTCTGGGGATGCGTCTTCATGATCTCGAACTCTTCATCAGTGAGCGCTGAAGGCTTTTTCAAGATCCGATCGTCGATGCCGATTTTTCCTACATCATGCAGCAGCGCGCTGACTCGGATTTTCTCGATCTCTTCTTCGGGTAAACCCAGGCCCTGTGCCGTGGCGATCGAAAATCGCGACACGCGTTCAGAATGGCCGCGAGTGTATGGGTCTTTGCCGTCTATCGCCGCCGCCAAAGCCTTGACCGTGCCCAGAAAAAGTTCGCGATTCTCCGCAGCCGAGCGTTGCAGGTCGCTAACGAAGCGCTCGATCTGATCGGTCATCTGATTAAATGAAGAGCCAAGTTCACCGAGTTCGGTCCGGCCCAGAACTCGCACGCGCTGCGAGAAGTCGCCAGCGGCAATACGCCCCGCGCCCGCGGCCAACTCACTCACGGGCCGCGTCAAGGTGTTCGCGAAATAAAATCCGATGATCAAAGTCAGCGCCGCGGCCAGCAAGCTGATGAACAGAGTTTGATTGCGCATGTCACGAACCGAGGCGAGCGCCGCTGACTCGTCCTGAACCGCGATCACGCCGAGCAAGGAATTTCGATCGAGTTCGACGGTGGCGTAGGAACCGAGCATGCTGGCGACGCGGCCATCGTGCTCGATCGTGAACGGCGCCAAAGCCGACTGAACTTGCGCGCCCGTCTCCAACCAATCCTGTACAACTTTCAGATCGGTCATGGGCCGTTCCGAAAAAGCCACCGCGGCATCAGGATGGGCGACCGCCTTTCCATTTTGATCGACTACGAAGACTACCGGCAGGCCGGCGTCGAGCAATTCGCGTTCGCTCTTTGATGAGGATTGCTGCACGGCTTTGAAGACTTCCTGAAAAGAAACTACTGCTACGACGGCCGCAACGATCTCGTCGCCATTCAAAACGGGCGCGGCAATCGTCAGGGCCATTTCCTGACCGGAACGAATAATTTGCGGCCGGCTAATGATTACTCCGCGTCCGCTCATGCGCGCCAGCACGTCGCCGATTCGCTGATCGACTTCCTCGCTCTTGATCAGGTCGGGTTGAAATGCGCGATGCACTCCGCCCTTCACCGGACAGATCGCCAGCGCGATCAGGTTCGGATCATCCTGAAGTGTCCTTTGTAAGCGCTCATCGTAACCGGTATCGTCACGCGAGCGAACGCTGCCGGCAATTTCAAAGGCGCGCGCCACGCCGCTGACAACATCGCGATAGCGCTGCCCATAAAGTTCGATCTGCCGCGCCTTGTCCTGGACGAGTTGCGCCTGATAGCGGCCCTCGATGGCGCGCAATGCATCCGCGCTTCGCCTCGACAGAAGAGTGCCAGTGAGGGCCAGAGGCAAGAGCCCTACCAGCAGCAACACTGCTAGCACTACATAAAGCAGGCGGATTTTGCTAAAACGTTCGAACACTGGAACTCTGGGAATCGATGCGATGTCTGGGAAACGAAATCTTGACTCGGTGGGACAAGAACCCAAATTCAACGACCTTCAAGGCCAGGCCGGCTTTAGCTAGACTAGTTTGTCAGTCGGGCGCCTGTCAACAAGTTTGGTCGAGGCTTGTGCATTCATTGGCCAATTCCTCGGCTTGAAAATCCTCATCTTACTCCTTCAGCAGTTGCGCAATGATCAGCTCAGTTTCTCGCTCTTCTCCATTT